>JBDTXD010000191.1:0-3591 GCA_040006375.1 Actinomycetota bacterium | reverse complement strand
ACCGGCCCACGGGCGATCGCCCAGAGGAGGATCCCCGCAACGATGACTCCGAGGGCCGACAGGAGCAGCATGAGTGCTCTCCGGCGACTCGAGGATTCGACCCCTCGAACGGCCAGTGGCACCCACGCGGGCAGGAGGAACGCGATCGCCAGATAGACCCAGATGGCCCGGTCACCCGCGACCGCCGGGACCTTTCCCTCCAAGCCCCACCAGACGAACGCCTCGACCAGCTGATGGGCGCCGAAGATCAAGGGGAGGGTGGCTAGCGGTAGTTGGCGGGGAGTCTTCACCCTTCTCAGCGCATCGACTCCTACCCCACCCACCAAGATCCCGGCGCCAAGGTCGGCGCTCGCAGAGAAGCACATCTGCTCGCACAATGTCACAACGGCTGCTCGCCCCGCTCCGGGAAGCCTGTTCAAGCGGTTCGCCCGACGCTCCGGCCTGTCATCGAGTGCAGCGGGAGGGCTTCGCCGTCCAGTTCGACTTGCTTCTCATAGGTCATGCCGATCTTGCGCGCGACGTTCGCCGACGCGAGGTTCTCCGGTTCGAACAGGCAGATCAACCGAGAAAGCTGCAGCCGCTCGAACGCGTGGGCGACGATCGCCAGCGCTGCTTCGGTGGCCAGGCCCTTGCCCCAATACGGCCTTGCCAAGAGATACGCGACCTCCACCTCGAGATGGTCCGCCTCCGGCGGTGTCTCATCCGAGGGTTCGAGCGCCGTGATCCCGGGGGTTACCGTAGGGACGATGGTCCACGGCAACAGGCCGCATCGGCCGATCAGCGCGCCGGTCTCCTTCAGGACCGTCGCCCACAATCCGAACCCGTACCGGACGTAGTGGACATGGATGAACCACTCGAGCTCCTCCCTGGTCTCCTCGCGAGTGAGCGTGCCCTCCGGGAAGAACCGCCTGACCTCCTGGTCGGCGTACATCTCAGCGATCGCTTCCAGGTCGTCCATGGTCAGCTCTCGAAGGATCAGCCGTTCCGTCTCCAGTACGGTCGCGCCGGTCCGCATCGGGCGGGGCCTAGCCGACCGAGTGGCGGGCGTCGAGTTCGGCCAGCCATTCCTGGAGGCGGGGGAGATGTTCGCCGTAGTGGTCGGGCCCCGTTTTCCGGATCCAGCCGTGGACGTGTTCATCATCTTGGCGCGCATCGGCCCATGCATGGAGCATGCGCGACCGGGCGGCGGTCGCCTGCGACTTGACGACCGTGGGCGGGGCATCTCGCATGGCCTCGAGGAAGCGTTCGTTCATCTCGTCCACCTCAGCAGCCGTCAGGGGCACGTAGGTGCCACCGTGGATCTGCTCGAGGGCGGCTCCGGCTTCGGCGAGCCAGGTTCCGATATGCGCCAGAGCATCCTTCGCCGACCAGTGCTCTGCGAAGTAGCCGGGTTCAACGAATCGCTCCTGGGTTAATCCGTCCACCGTGGACCAGAGCTCGTGCCAGAGGGCGTCCTCTGCGGCAGCGATCTTGGGATCGATCCTGACCACGACATACCTCACTCGTACCGTCGGGAAGCGCAGCATAGATGACTCGTGGCGGTCTCGGCGGGGGCTCCCGATCGCCCTTTCCCTCGTGATCGCCGGGCGCCGTGGGGTGCGGGCGCCCGGTATCATCGGCCCGGCGCCTGCTGGGCGCCGCCCGCGTGCCTAGAACAGAGGGAGTCTCCACCATGAAGATCCTGGTCGTCGGTTCCGGCGGTGTGGGCGCAGCCTTCGCCCCGATCGCGACTCGACGCGATTTCTACGATGCGATCGTGTTCGCCGATCTGGACCCGTCTCGCGGACAGCGCGTCGTGGATCGGTACGGCCAGAGCGGGAAGTTCAGTGCGATCACGCTCGATGCCTCGGACCCGGCCCAGGTCACCGAGGCGTGCAACGCCCACGGCATCACGCATGTGATGAACGCGGCAGACCCCCGGTTCGTCATGCCGATCTTCACCGGCGCGATGGCGGCCGGCGTCGACTACATGGACATGGCGATGTCGCTCTCAGAGCCCCATCCCGATAAGCCGACCGAGCTGGTCGGCAAGAAACTCGGCGATGACCAGTTCGAGATGGAGCAGCAGTGGAAGGATGCGGGCAGCCTCGCCCTGGTGGGCCTTGGGATCGAGCCCGGCGCGGCGGACGTGTTCGCCCGGTACGCGCAGGATCATCTGTTCTCCTCGATCCAGGAGGTGGGGGTGCGCGACGGCGCCGATCTGGTGATCAAGGGGCACGACTTCGCGCCGACGTTCAGCATCTGGACCACCATCGAGGAGTGCTTGAACCCGCCGGTGATCTGGGAGAAGGACCGCGGCTGGTTCACGACACCGCCGTTCTCCGAACCCGAGATGTTCGCCTTCCCCGAGGGGATCGGCCTTATCGAATGCGTGAACGTCGAACACGAGGAGGTGCTCCTGGTACCGCGCTGGATCGACTGCGGCCGCGTCACGTTCAAGTACGGCCTGGGGGATGAGTTCATCCAGGTGCTTGAGACCATCCATAAACTCGGGCTGGACCGGGTCCCGAAGGTCGATGTCCGCGGCGTCGAGGTGAGTCCCCGTGATGTGGTGGCCGCGGTCCTGCCCGACCCGGCGTTCCTTGGTGAGGAGATGACCGGCAAGACCTGTGCCGGCACCTGGGTGAAGGGCACCGGCACTGATGGCAACCCACGTGAGGTCTACCTCTACCACGTGGTTGACACGCAGGAGACATGGGCCAAAGACGGGGCGCAGGCCGTGACGTGGCAGACGGCCCTGAACCCCGTGATCGGCCTCGAGCTCCTATCGACCGGCGCCTGGAAGGGAACGGGGGTCCTGGGCCCAGAGGCATTCGACGCGGTCCCGTTCATGGATCTCATGAAGGAGTACGGTAGCCCGTGGGGGATGACGGAGATGGCCCCGGGAGCCTGAGGCTTCTCCCTCCGGAGAGACGCCCGGTCGCGGTGAGGGGATCGCCGGAGCTTCCGCTAAGGATTGCGCCTTTCCGAGTCGATGCCTCCCAGGGAGCTACCGGAGGGCATCAGGACTGACCATGGACGCACGAACCTCAGCAGCCACGCCTAGCGCCGTCGAGCGGCTGGCTCAGCTCATCGAGCCGGGCTCGCTCTTAGAGGCAACGCCCGAATGCCTCGTGGTCACCGCGGCCGATGGCAAGATCCTGTTCGCGAACCACCGGATGGAGGACCTCACCGGGTTCGCTCCCGATGCCCTGCTGGGGCAGTCGGTCGCCATGCTGCTGCCTGCCGGGCTGGGCGGGGCCGATCAAGGCGCGCGGTTCGAGGCCGCCTGCCACCACTCCGGCGGTACGGATTTCCCCGTCGAGGTACACCTGGGCGCTATCGAAGGGCCGGAACGGCTGCTCGTCGTCACGTTCCGGGACGCGTCCGAACTCCAGGAGGGCCGGGAGGCCCGCTACGAGGCGGAGGTGAAATACCGAACCCTGGTCGAACAGATCCCGGCCGTCGTGTACCTGGATCCGGTCAACGAGAACGAAGACGACTCCACGCAGTTGACGACATCGGAAGAGTTCGACCTGTTCGTTCCCTCTGGACGTGTGCACGCGCAACGCTTCGGCGATCCTCGTGCGCCGCTCGTGCTGTGTGTAGGAG
>JBDTXD010000190.1:0-3608 GCA_040006375.1 Actinomycetota bacterium | reverse complement strand
CGACGTCGAAGATGACGAACAGGAACCCGAAGACGTAGTACCGGACCTGACTCTGCGACCAGCCCTGGCCGACGGGATCGATCCCGCACTCATACGTGGTGAGCTTCGCGTAGGTCGGATGGTGGGGAGCGATGAGCCGGCCGGCGCCAAAGGCGACAGCCACCAACGCGGCGCCGGCGATGACGACCGCGAGGACGACCCCATACGACTCGTAATAGTCAGGCATCAGCTTCCCGGGCGCGGATTCTAGCAGCAGCGGTCATTCGCCCTGCTCCGCGCCGCACCGTACGGCCAGGAACTTCGCGAGTTGGATGAGCGCGTGCTGGGTGGGACCTTGCGGAAGCCGGCGGGCCAGGGCGGTCGCTCGGTTCACTTCGGCCGTGACGGCCCGCCGTGCATGGTCGATCGAGCCACCCTGGTGGATGAGTTCGATGGACCGGTCCAGGAGCTCCCCATCGGGCGAACCGAGGGATAGGATGCGAACCAGCTCGTCACGGTTCGGGCCGTGCAGGGCGTGCAGGAGCGGCAGCGTGTAGACGCCCTCCTTCAGGTCCTGACCGGGCTCTTTCTGCAGTTCAAGCTGGGTCGCGGTGACGTCCATGACGTCGTCCGAGAGCTGGAACGCCAGCCCCAGGGACTCTCCGAACTCGGTCAGGATCTCGATGTGTTCGCCGGGCGCGTCGGACAGCATCCCGCCCAGCCGGCATGAGGTGGCGATAAGCGCGCCGGTCTTTCGCCGGATGATCTCCATATAGCTGTCTTCGGTCTGGTCCAGCTTGCCGGACGCTTCGAGTTCGCGAACCTGACCGTCACAGAGGACCGCGATGGTCTGGGCCAGGAGACGGCAGACGTCAGGCCCCAGGTCCGCCGAGAGCTCGGAAGCTTTGGCGAAAAGGAAGTCCCCCGTGAGGATGGCAACGGTGTTGTTCCATCGGACGTTCGCCGCAGGGACGCCGTGGCGCGAATCGGCCTCGTCGATCACGTCGTCGTGATAGAGCGTGGCCACATGCGTGACCTCGATGGCGACCGAACCGGGGATCAGCCGTGGGTCGGTGGGATCGCCGAAATAGCCGGAGAGCAGGACGAGCATCGGGCGGAACCGTTTGCCTCCTGCCTGCAACAGGTAACGGGCGGTCGCCGAAAGGAGGTCCGAATCGGCCGCGACGGCCTTACTGAGCGCCTCCTCCACGCGATCCAAGCGCCCCCGGACCTCCGCTTCCAAGGTCGCGTCCGGCGGTTCGAGCCCAGGGATCACTCGCCTGCTCATCGCCTCACCATCTCAGAACCGATGCCGAGTCGATGACGCGGAGGATGACCCCGGGAAGGACGCCCAGGATCAGCACCCCCAGAGCCGGAACAGCCAGGACCGCCCGGGGCCAGAGCGCGCTATCGCTCTCACCTTCGCCCGAAGGCTGCTCCATATACATGAGCACGATCACGCGCAGATACACGAAGGCTGCGACCACGCTCGTCAGCACCCCGATGAGGACCAGCGACCAGTTACCGGCATGCAGCGCCGCGGAGAAGACCTGTACCTTCGCGATGAATCCGACTGCGGGTGGGATGCCGGCAAGCGAGAGGAGGAAGAGCGTCATGATGACCGCCAGGAACGGACTTCGACGGGCGAGGCCGCGGTAGGTGTCCAAGCCCGTGACCTCCGCATCCTTGGCGCTCACAAGCATGACGACACCGAACGCGCCGACCGCGGTGATCGCGTAGGAGGCCAGATAGAACATCGCCGCGCGGATGCCGACCGAATCCGTTGACGTCAGGCCCAGCAGAACGTACCCGGCGTTCAGGATGCTCGAGTACGCCAGCATCCGCTTGATGTCGGTTTGGGCGACCGCCAGAACGGCTCCGACCACCATGGTGATCGCCGCGATGCCCCAGATCAGCGGCGCCCAGCTCCAGGTCAGCGATTGGAACGAGACGTCGAGCACGCGGATGAGTGCGAAGAACGCCGCAGCCTTCGTCGCGGCCGACATGAACCCGGTGACCGGCGTTGGTGCCCCCTGATACACGTCGGGCGTCCACATATGGAACGGGACCAACGCCGTCTTGAACGCGAACCCCGCAAGGAGGAACACCAGCCCGAGCAGGGCGATGGACTGATTCCCCAGCTGGCCACTCAGACCATGGGCAAGGGCAACCAGGTTCGTCGAATCGACTGCGCCATAGGCCATAGCGATCCCGTAGAGAAAGACGGCCGAACTGAACGCGCCCAGGAGGAAATACTTCATCGCGGCCTCGTTCGACCCTCGCCGTCCGGTAAGGCCGGTCAGGACGTAGAGCGAGAGGGACAGGATCTCCAGCGCCAGGAAGACCACGATGAGGTCGGCAGCGGCAGTGATCAGGGTCATCCCCATGGTTGCGAACAACATCAGCGGATAGAACTCCCCCCGGTAGAGCGTGGTGTCCCGCGAGAAGTAGTGGGTGCCCAGCACCAGGGAGAACGCGGCGATCGAGATCAGCAGCAACCGCCCGAAGACCGAGAACCGGTCGACGTTCACCATCCCGCCCATCGCCGTTGCCGGACCCGAGTACGTCCACAGCAGGGCGGCAGCCGCGGCCGCCGCGAACGTGCCCGCGAGGGCCAACAGTAGATGTACACGGCGATCCGAGCGCCGCACGAACGCTTCGTAGAGCAGGCCCAGGATCGCGAACCCGCCGAGGAATAGTTCGGGAAGAATGGTCCAGGCGTCGAAGACCGGGGTCTTGATCACGGCGTGGTCCCCTCGGTCGGGAGGGCCACGGGCGCAAGGGCGGGAGCGGCGTCCGGCGCGTGATCCGGATGGATACGGGCCACCACCGCGTTGGCCGTCGGCTGGATCCGGTCGGTGAGGAGCCGGGGCGCGAACCCGAAGACCAGGATCAGGCCCAGGATCGGGGCGAGCACGGCGACCTCACGCCCGGTGAGGTCAGGCAATCCCCTGTGTTCCTCGTGCACCGCGCCGTAGGCCAGCCGCTGATAGGACCACAGGAGGTAGATGGCCGCCAGCACCACGGCAACAGCAGCCAGCGAACCGAACCAGTGGCTCACGCTGAACGTTCCGACGATCACCAGGAACTCGCCGACGAAGCTGTTCAGACCAGGCAGGCCCACACTCGCCAGAACCGCGAACAGGAAGGCCCCCGCCAGCCACGGGGTGACGCTCGCCAACCCGCCCAATTCGTCGAGCTGGCGCGTGTGCGTCCGGTCGTACACCATCCCGACCACCAAGAAGAGGGCCCCGGTGGCGAGACCGTGGTTCACCATCTGGAGCACGCCCCCGGTCATCCCCTGACGGGTGAATGCGAAGATCCCGAGGACCACGAACCCCAGGTGCGAGACGGACGAGTACGCAACGAGCCGTTTGATGTCCGTCTGCATGATGGCGCACACGGCCCCGTAGATGATCCCGATCACTGCAAGCACCGAAACCAAAGAGGCGAAGTACCTCGCGGCCTCGGGGAAGAGCGCCAGGTTGAATCGGATGAGCCCGTAGGCCCCCACCTTCAAGAGCACGCTGGCCAAGAGTACCGAACCGGCGGTCGGCGCCTCCGTGTGCGCGTCGGCCAGCCAGGTGTGCAGCGGGAACAGCGGGACCTTGACCGCGAACGCGACGAAG
>JBDTXD010000189.1:0-3608 GCA_040006375.1 Actinomycetota bacterium | reverse complement strand
AAGGACTTCGACGGCGCCCGGAAGATGATGCGGACGATGATGGGCGGCAAGCGCGTGCCCGGCATGATGAAGATGCCGTCCGGACCGCGCTAGAACGAACGCAGCACCGACAGCAAAGGACGAAGGTATGTCAACGAGGATCCGGCTCCGGCGGATGGGCGCGAACAAGCGGCCCTTCTACCGCGTCGTCGTGGCCGACCAGCGGAGCCCCCGCGACGGTCGGTTCATCGAGAACATCGGCAAGTATCACCCGCTCGAGGACCCCTCCCTCATCGAGATCGACGAAGCTCGTGCGCTCCACTGGCTCATGGTCGGCGCGCAACCCTCGGATCAGGTCCGGAACCTCATGGTCAAGATCGGGATCTGGGACAAGTTCGTCCAGGACCGGCCCGAGGCCGCCAAGCTCGTGAAGCAGCGCGCAGCCGCCGACGACACGCCGAAGCTTTCGAAGAAAGCTGCGGCGAAGGCGGCGGACGCGGCGAAGGAAGGGGCCAAGCCAAAAGCCGATCCGGAGCCGGTAGCAGAGGCCGCGCCGGTAGCAGAGGCCGCGCCCGCGTCAGAGGAACCAGCCGCTGACGAAGCCGCGCCCGAGACCAGCGAGTCACCGGAGAACACGGAAGCATGAAGGACCTCGTCGAATTCCTCGCCCAGGAATTGGTCGATGACCCCGACGCGGTGATCGTGACCGAGAGCGCAGACGATCGGGGTCCCCGATACAGCGTTCAGGTCGGCGCGGGAGACATGGGCAAGGTCATCGGCAGGGGCGGGCGAACCGCGAAGGCGATCCGTACCGTCGTCCGCGCCGCCGCCGCACGCCAGGATGTCGGTGCGATCGTCGACTTCGTCGACTGAGGGCCGGTGGACGAGCCGGCCATCGTCGTCGGTGCCATCACGAAGGCGCACGGCCTGAAAGGTGAGGTGGTCGTGCTCAACCGTTCCGACAACCCCGACCGCTGGCTGCCCGGGAACACGGTCTACCTCGGGTCGCGGGCACTGGAGGTCACGGCATCCCGCCCCCACGGCGCCCGCATCCTCGTCTCCTTCCGTGGCATCACGGATCGGACAACGGCTGAGGGCATCAGGGGCGAACTGACCGTTCACCTGGATCAGCTTCCCGAACTCGCCCAAGGACAGTATTGGCCCCATCAACTCGAGGGTTGCGAGGTGGTTACGGACGCGGGTCGAGCCCTCGGCCGCATCACCGACGTTATCCCGAACCCGGCGAACGACCTGTGGGTGGCAAGGGATGAAACCGGGACGGAGACACTGATCCCGGCGCTCTCGGACGTGCTGCTCGAGGTGGACCCCGACGCGAAGAAGGTCGTGGTTCGCGACATCCCCGGACTCACCGCCCCCGAGAACGACGCCTGAGCGCGTGCTCTAACCCGAGCGGCGCACTGCTAGCCTCGCCTCCGTGCGCGTCGACATCTTCACGATCTTCCCAGGGATCTTCACCGGGCCGCTGGTGGAGAGCCTCCTGGGTAAGGCGATCGCGGACGGGCTGGTGGAGGTTCGCGTGCACGACCTCCGCGACTGGACCACGGACAAACACCACCGCGTGGATGACGAATCCTTCGGCGGCGGACCGGGCATGGTGATGAAGGCCGAGCCGGTGTTCGCCGCGGTTGAATCCCTGGACCCCGATCGCGGGCGGGTGCTCCTGCTCTCACCGGCCGGGAGACGGCTGGATCGCGATCTGGTCAACGAGCTCGCGCGGGAGGCGCATCTCACCCTCATCTGCGGACGGTACGAGGGGATCGACGAACGCGTCGTTGCGGGATTGCCGGCTGAAGAGCTATCCATCGGGGACTACGTGGTCGCCGGGGGCGAACTGCCGGCGCTCATCGTGCTCGAAGCGGTCACCCGTCTCATCCCCGGGGTGATCGGTAAGGGGGAATCCCACGAACAGGACTCGTTCGAGAACGGGATCTTGGACCACCCCCACTTCACGAGACCACGTGAGTTCCGAAGCATGGAGGTCCCTGAGGTGTTGGTCTCCGGAGACCACGCTCGCATCGAACGCTGGCGCCGGGAGGCTGCACAGGCAAAGACGCGACGGAACCGTCCCGACCTGCTCCCCTAGATGCACCCGTCGAGACCGGCAGCTTGTAGTTCCCGCGTGGCGACCCGGCGTCCGTAATTCCAGGACGCCGCACCGGCGTGCGAGCGCAGCATCTCCTCCTGGCACCCCAGGGCGCGTTGGAGGACGAGCCGATCGGGCTCCTCGAGTGCGGGCATCGCCTCCAGGATCAGGGGAGTGGCGTCCGGTGACATGTGTGCGAGTTCGCTGATGTCGATAGCTCCCGTCGCGCGGAAACGGGTGATGTTCCGTTCCGCGATGAACCGGTCCGGGTTCATAACGTTCAGTCCGACCAGCATGACGACGGCCGTGAAGATGGCGACCGAGGGGAGCCACGTTCCATTTCTCCGGACGATCGCGATCAGCGCGCACACGAGGACCACCGCGAGGAACACGATGGTCAGATGCACCTCCAGTCGCGGCCATGTCCAGCCGAACGCCCCTTCGTAGGCGATCAGCCGGCGGAAAGCTGAGGCGAGCACGATAAGTGAGAGGACGACGAGGGTGCCGGCGAGCATGACGTAGGTTCGACCGTGGGAGTCTCTCTTCTTCTCCCCGAGGAACCAGACCGCGGTGACCAACGCACCGGTCAGCAACACGGCGACGACCAACTGCGCGAACCCCGATCGCGCGTACTCAGCGAACGTCAGCCCCTGATGCGTGATAACGCGTGAGGAACTTCCGAAGAAGGAGGAGAACTGCACCGCGACGAACCCGGCGAAGAGCAGATCGACCGCCGACAGCAGCAGCACCCAGTCGGAGCGGCGCAACCCACCGCGCGGGACCGGCGGCGACGGATGCGCTTCCAGCGGTGTGGCGGCGCGAGCGAGGAACGTCGCCAGCACGAGGGTGCAAGCCGCAACCATCACGATGTGTTGAGGAAGGGTCCTCACGGAGGGGAGCGACCGGAACGGGGCGGCGAGATAGTGGGCGAACACCGCGTCCGCTGAAGCCAGCAGGACCACGAACATCGCGACGACCGGGAGGGTGATCACGGCCAGCCGCAGCGCGGTCCGCAGCCCGCCGCGGCTCGATGCGATCGCTCGGAACGGCGGACCCGCCACCATGGCGCAGCCGTCCGGCAGGGCCTTCACCACTCCCGGGGCCCGGCGGATGTACGCCCGAACCCCGTTCGTTTGCTCCGTTCCACGGGCGGCCGATCCCGCTCCTAGAGACACGAACGCTGCGGCGGTTCCCAGGTTGAGCCAGAGGAGGGTCGGGTTCGAACGCACGGCTACGAAGCAACCGACGAGCGAACCGGCACCGAGGAAGGCCATCGCCACCGAGCCGGGTTTGGACATGACGGCCACGACGATCACGCCCGCCAGGATCGAGATGGCAAGCCCGAGTCCCACCGGGGATCGAACCAACCGGTCTGCGAACAGGCCGAAGAGCGAGACGATGATCGCGGATCTCCAGGGTGGCTTCTCCCACCAGCTCACGGATGCCCTGTCCGGGCGTGCCGGTATCGAATCGCGTTCGTCTCCACCTGGTCCCATCAACGCCCATCCTGCGGGCGCGGGACCGA
>JBDTXD010000188.1:0-3612 GCA_040006375.1 Actinomycetota bacterium | reverse complement strand
ACGACGATGTCGGGAGACAGCTCGTTCAGCTCCGTGATGACCCGGTTCATGAGGTTCGGGACGAAATACGGGGAGCCGACGTGCGGATCGGAGATGTGGGCGATGGTGACCACGTGACTCCAGTCTACCGGTGCGCTAGGTCACGGTGCCGTCCGGCCAGGTGCTGGTTCTGGTCCCGGCGCGCATGCCGCCGTCCACCAAGAGCGCGACGCCGGTGATGAATGCTGCTCTATCCGATGCTAGGAAGACCGCCGCCTCTGCAACGTCTCGCGCCTCGCCCAGGCGCCCGATGGGCGGCAACGCCCAAGACGACGGATCGTCCTCGGGCCGGTCCGGGTCTCCCGGCGGCCCCATGTGCCGCATCCCAGGCACGATGTCTCCGGGGCAGAGCGCGTTCGAACGGACGCCGCCCCGGCGGCCTCCTTCGATCGCGAGCGTGTTGCTGAGCATGATCAGTGCAGCCTTCGCCACCGAGTAGATGCCGATCTCCGCCTCTGCGGTCACACCTGCATCGGAGGAGATATGCAGCATGTTCCCCCGCCGGGCCGCGAGATAGGGAAAGCACTCCTGCGCGTAGAGGAACGCCCCCCGAACGTCGACAGCCATCGTTCGGTCGAAGTCCTCGAGCGGCGTATCGAGCGCGCCGGCCAAGACCCCGATGCCGGCGTTGTTAACCAGGATGTCGAGCCCACCCAGGTGGGCCACCGCCGCCGCGACGTTCTCGCGGATCTGGCCGGGGTCGCCCGCGTCGGCAGCCAGGAACAGCGCGTCGCGTCCCGCCTGCCGGAGCTCGCCCTCCGCGGCTGCCCCGAGGTCGCGGTTCCTGCCCGTGATGACCACCCGTGCGCCCTCCCGGCCGAACGCGCGGGCCATCGCGAGCCCGAGGCCCGATGTCCCGCCGGTGATGAGGGCGAGTTTGCCGTCCAGTTCTGCCATGTCAGCCCGTCTCCTCGACGTGGGCGCCGGACGTGCGGACGGCGAGTCGGAGCACGCGCCAGCCATCGCCGGGGTCGGGGACCTCGGCATCCGGCAGGTCGAACGCCAAGAGCGTCGGACCCGCACCGCTCACACATACCGGGACGCCGTCGGCCCGGAGCCTATCGAACACGGCCTTGACCGTCGGGACCAGCGAGAGACGCGCGTCTTGGTGCAGCCGGTCCCCCAGCACGTCGGGGAGCAGCGCGGGCTGGGAGGTGAGCGCCACCAGGGCCGCGGCCGCATGCGAGGCGTTGTAGACCGCGTCTGCAAGGGAGACGGTCTGCGACAAGACGGCGCGGGCCTGCGGCGTCGGTAGCCGGAGAGCGGGGATGAGCGCGACCGGACGAAGTTCCGGAGCGGCATCCAGCCGGAGCACGCCATCGCCGAACGCGAGCGTGAACCCGCCGACGATCGCCGCGGCGGCGTTGTCCGGGTGCCCTTCCAGCTCGATCGCGAGGTCCAGCACGTCGTCGGGCTCGAAACCCAGGTTCAGCGCACGGTCCGCGAGCATGATGCCCGCAACGCAGGCGGCCGCCGACGAGCCGAGCCCCCGTTCCAGCGGTATGCGGTTCACGCCGTGCAGGGAGAAGGAAGGGAGCCGAACACCGGCGGCCGAGGCGACGTGGGCGAACGACCGGGAGACCATGTCCGAACCGTCGGTCGGGAGCTCCGCGGCGCCCTCGCCCTCGAAGCGCACGCTCGGCTCGGCCTCGGTGTCGATACGCACGTCGTTACACAGTTCCAGCGCGAGTCCGAAACAATCGAACCCGGGTCCGAGGTTCGCGGAGGTTGCGGGAACGGTGGCGCTGAGCTTCATAGGCCGAGTTCGGCCGCAACGGCGCCCGCGTCCGGCGGAACCGACACCGGATGGGCGGCGCCACTGATCGCCCATTCCGGATCCTTCAAGCCGTGTCCGGTGAGGACGCACACGACGGTCGAGGCCTTCGGGAGCATGCGCGCCTGATGGAGCTGCAGGACCCCGGCTACCGAGGCCGCGGAGGCGGGCTCGGCGAAGAGCCCTTCATGCGCGACGCGACGATATGCCGACAGGATCTCCCGGTCCGTGACGGACCGGATCGCGCCCTCGGACTCGGTGGCTGCGGCAACGGCCTTGTCCCACGACGCGGGGTTGCCGATCCGTATAGCCGTCGCGATGGTCTGTGGATCCTTGACGGGCGCACCGTTCACGATGGGCGCGGCCCCGCTGGCCTGGAAACCGAAGAGCTGGGGCGGTTCGTCGATCATGCCGTCGGCCAAGTACTCCGAATAGCCGATCCAATGGCTCGAGATGTTGCCTGCGTTGCCGACCGGTACGCAGTGGACGTCCGGCGCCCGGCCGAGCGCGTCACAGATCTCGAACGCTGCGGTCTTCTGTCCCTGCAGGCGGTAGGGATTCACCGAGTTCACGAGGGTGACCGGATAGTGCTCGCTCAGGTCCTTGGCGAGTTCCAGTGATTCGTCGAAGTTGCCCTCGACCTCAAGCATCCGTGCGCCGTGGACCAGGGTAGCGGCCATCTTGCCGAGGGCCACTTTGCCTTTCGGAAGCAGCACCGCGCACGTGATGCCCGCCTTGGCCGCGTAGGCGGCTGCGGACGCGGAGGTGTTCCCCGTCGAGGCGCACACGACCGCCTTCGACCCTTCCTGGACCGCCTTGCTGATGGCTAGGGTCATCCCACGGTCCTTGAACGAACCGGTCGGGTTGGCGCCCTCGACCTTCAGCCACACGTCGCAGCCGGTCTCATCCGAGAGGGACTGGGATCGGACCAGCGGGGTGCCTCCCTCGCAGAGGGTCATGACCGGGGTCCCGTCGCTCACCGGCAACCGGCCCCGGTACTCCTGGATGATGCCGCGCCATTGGTGCGCCGCGGGAGGGCGCGCGGCCGGGTCGGTCATTCCTCGCCCTCCACCCGGATAACGCTCGCCACGGCGCGGATGCTCGGGAGTGCGCGAAGCTGATCGACGGTCTTCTGGAAGGCCCCCTCCTGCGCGCGGTGGGTGATGAAGACCAGGGTCGCCTCGTCCCCGCGTCCCTCCTGCCAGACGCGCTCGATACTCACACCGTTGCGCCCGAAATGGTCCGCCACCTCAGCCAACACACCCGGCCGGTCTTCCACATGCAGGTTCAAGTAATACTGGCCCCGGGTGTCACCCATCGAACGGACGCCTCGATCCAGGACGCAGGTACAACCGAGGTCGCGGCCGCCGCCGGTGAGATGCCGGGCCACCGCGACGAGGTCCCCGACGACCGCGGTCGCCGTGGGATCTCCCCCCGCTCCCGGCCCGTAGAACATAAGCTGACCCACCGTCTCGCCCTCGACGAAGACCGCGTTGTAGGCGTCCCGCACCGAGGCCAACGGATGCGTGGCGGGGATCATCGCCGGGTGCACCCGGGCACTCACGGATCCCTCATCCAACTCTGCGATGGCCAGGAGCTTCAGGACGTAGCCCATCCGCGCCGCGTCCGCGATGTCCTGAGCCGTCACCCCGGAGATCCCCTCGCGGAACACGTCGGAGGCCACCACCCTGCTGTTGAAGGCGATCGAGGCCAAGATCGCGCTCTTCGCCGCGGCGTCGAACCCCTCGACATCGGCGGTCGGATCGGCCTCGGCGTACCCGAGCCGCTGCGCATCGGCC
>JBDTXD010000187.1:0-3649 GCA_040006375.1 Actinomycetota bacterium | reverse complement strand
AGCTGGACGTGTTCGCTCATGTCGTCTCTCCGTGGGGACGCCGAGGGCGGCCCACAAGGGGCCGCCCCAGCGTCATCGGTCGTTCGCTATGACTGCGCTGCGAGGCCGGCGTCGACCCACGGCTGCCACACCGTCGGGTTCGCGTCCAGCCACTTCTGTGCTGCCTCATCGGCCTTCATCCCGTTGCTGATGTCCAGGCCTATGGCGTTCTGATCGTCGTTCGTGTACTTCATCGCCGTGAGGAACGCGAACGCGGCCGGGGCGTTGGTCTGCAGGTCCGAGTTGAACGCCTTGTACAGCGGGTCCGGCGGATAATCGCACGCGTACTTCGTCGTGTCGTTCGCCGCAGCATCGGTGCACGCCGACGTGATCTCGGGAAGCGTGATATTGGTCAACTCGTACTTCTGCTGCGCCCAATGCGGTGTCCAGAAGTACATGAGGATCGGATCCTGCTTCTGATAGGCCGCATCTAGAGCCGAGATCTCCGCCGTTTCGGACCCTGCGTATACAACCTTGAGGTTCAACCCAAGGTTATCCGCGATGGGCTGGTCGAAGGTCACGAAGCTCGGATCGCCGTCCAGGATCTGACCGGCACTTCCGGATTCCGCCGTCTTGAAGAGCGCAGCGTCGGTCTTCAATCCTTCCCAGGTCGCGAGCTCCGGATGATCTGTCAACATGTACGTCGGGATCCACCACCCGATCTGGCCGTCTACGCCAGAGAGTCCGCCGTCGACCACGCCGTTATTGGCCTGGATGTACTTCGAGTAGTCCTTCGCGTGCCCGGACGGCCACACCTCGAGCGTCGCGTCGAGGTCACCGTTGGATAGCGCCGGGAACTGCGCATATTCATCGATGTTCGTGGTCTTCACCGAGTACCCGAGCTTGTCCTCCAGGAGCAACTTGGCCACCGCGACGTTGGCGGCGGAACCGACCCACGGGCTGACAGCGATGTTGACGGTGGTGCCGCTGTTATCGGGGACGCCGCCACCACCACCGGTGTTCGTGCTGCTCGACGAGACGTTGCTACAGGCTGCCAAGAGCGCCGTGGCGAGTGCCACCAACGCGAAGAACAGCCTTCCTCGTGTTCGTTTCATCCTTCCCCCTCTTCTCCTCGGATGTCTCCTTGTCCTGGTGTACGTGATGCGGCGCCCGTTGGTGTGTCCGGCCGCGCATCTTGCCCCGTCCCGGCACGGGCCGCCATGTTCCTGGCCCTGGCCGCCACCGGCTGCCCCATCGCCTGCGTGATCCGGTCTATCACGATGGCCAGCAGCAAGATGCAGATACCCGCCACCATCCCGAGGCCCGGGTCGTGGCTGAGGCCCAGGATGACCTGGTAGCCCAAGCCCTCGCCGCCCACGAGCCCGGCGATGATCACGACCGATAGCACCATCATGATCGTCTGGTTCACGCCTAGGAGGATGGCCGGGCGTGCGAGTGGCAGTTGGACCTTCCTGAGTGTTTGCCACCGCGTGGCTCCGTACGCGACGGACGCCTCCACCGTGGCGGCGGGCACCTCCCGGATCCCCAAGTCGGTGAGCCGGATACCAGGAGGCAGCGCGTAGATGAGGCTGGCGATCACGCCCGGCACCCGCCCGACGTGGAACAAGGCAACGGCCGGGACCAGATAGACGAACTGCGGCAACGTTTGCATCGTGTCCAGGATCGGTTTGATGATGCGATGCACCCTGTCGTTGCTCGCCGACCAGATGCCGATCGGGATCGCGAGGGCAACGGAGGCCACGACCGCCACGATCACTTGGCTGAGTGTGTTCATCGCGTCGTCCCACAGGCCCATCACACCCACGGTCGCCAGACAGACGAACGCCATCGCTGCAAGGGTGGCCCGCCGGGATGCGGCCCACGCCGCCAGCCCCGCCAACCCACAGAGCAGCCACCACGGCATCCCGAGCAGCATGACGCGCAGCGGTTCGAGGGCGTTCCTCACCATCGCGTCGCTCAAGGCCTGGGTGGCGCTCCCGATGTTCCGGGTGATGGCATGCACCACCGTGTTCACGGTGTCCTGGATCGAGACCGTAAGACCTGCTGGGAAATCCTGTTGGCGCAGCACTTGGCGCCCGACAACTACTGCGGCAGCAACGATCACTGCACCGGCGATCACGGTCATCCGACGGGAGACGCGCCAGCGGAAGATCCGGACCGTTGACTGACCACGGCGCTTGTGTGCGGCAACACTCCATCCATACGTCACGCGGTCCAACACGATCGCAAGCGCGACGATCCCGAGGCCGCCCGTCAGCGCCAGCCCGACGTTCTGCGTCTGGAGTCCCGCCAAGACCACCGAACCCAGCCCGCCGACGCCCACCGATGCTGCGATGACGATGATGCCGAGCGCCATCATGATCGCTTGGTTCACGCCCAACATGATCGAGGGGAGCGCGGACGGGAGTTGGATCTTGCGGAGGATCTGTCGGGGCGTCGCACCGTAGGCCCGACCCACCTCGACCGAACCTTCGGGCACCCCGCGGATCCCGAGCGTCGTCAGCCGGATGGCGGGGGGCAGGGCGAACAACACGGTCGCGATCAGTCCCGTGGTCACGCCGATCGAGAACAGTAGAACGAGCGGCACCAGGTACGAGTACGCAGGGATGGTCTGCATCGCATCCAGCACCGGGCGGATGGCTCGGTCGACGGCCGGGTGGCGCCCGGCCCAGATGCCAACCGGAACACCGACCAAGACCGTCAACGTCACCGCGAACAAGATCAACCCGAGCGTCTCAAGAGCCTCCGCCCACACTCCGAGCACCCCGATGAGGAAGAAGCCGATACCCGCGACCAACGCCAGCCGCCACCCGGCGACGACGCCCGCGAACGCCGTCACCAAGGCGATGACGCCCAGCCACGTCATCCGCGACAGCAGCAGGATGAGTTGCTCTACGACGGAGTTCACCCCGTCCTTCAAGGGTGAGAGGAATCCAGAGAAGAGCGGGTTCGTGTTCTGGTGTACCTGGGCCCAGTCCGCGAACGCGTTGAACGGCTTCGCCGCGTCGACCGTCAGCGACGCTGAGAATCCTCCCGAGAACACCATCGTTCCCACCCAGACCGCGACTACGACGGCCACCACCCACGCCACCCGGCGCGGCCACGCGTTCTCCTCCTGATGGACGACAACACCGACACGCTCATCCCGAGCCTCTGCTTCGAGCTGCGCGGGTGGTTTGCCCGTCCGAACCTGCATCAGCCGGCGACCTCGATCATCGCGGTGAGCACCGCGGTGCGGTCAACGATGCCGATCTGGTTCCCGCCGTCGATCACCCGGTAGGGCCGCCGTTCCTCGACGACCATCGGCAGCAGATCCTGCACCACCGTCGTGGCCGCAACGTCACCCGCATAGTCCGAGACCCCGTCGGCGGGGCGCATGATCGCTCGCACGGTGAGCACGTGTGCGCGCGGCACGTCGCGGATGAAGTCGGCCACATAGTCGTCCGCAGGATGGGCCACCACCTCTTCAGGCGTCCCAACCTGCACGAAATGCCCGTCCTTCATGATCGCGATCCGGTCCCCGAGCTTCAACGCCTCCATCAGGTCGTGCGTGATGAAGATCATCGTCTTCTTCACTTCCTGCTGGAGCCGTACCACCTCGTCCTGCATGTCGCGGCGGATCAGCGGGTCGAGCGCGCTGAACGGCTCG
>JBDTXD010000186.1:0-3685 GCA_040006375.1 Actinomycetota bacterium | reverse complement strand
GCGGGCACTGGCAGGTCGAGAACCGGCTCCACTCACAGAAGGCGTTGCTGTTGTTCCTCCTGGGCCTGGCCTGACGCCGAGGAGATTCGGTGCCACGGGCGAACGAAGCGGTGGAACAGGCCCTCCTGGAGTTCGCTGACCTCCTCAGCATCCTGTCCGAAGACCCATTCAAACCACGGGCCTACGAGAAGGCGGCGCGGGCCGTAGGCGGCTATCCGGACGATCTCGCAGGCAAGGAGATCAAGGAGATCCTGAAGGTTCCCGGCGTCGGGAAGTCCATCGGGGAGAAGGTGCACGAGTTCCTGACGACCGGCGTCATCACCGACCTCGAGACCCTTCGCGCCCAGATCCCCGCCGGGGTCAGAGATCTCATGACCGTTCCCGGGCTCGGTCCGAAGAAGGCATTCGCACTCTTCGAAGGATTGGGGATCGGCTCCGTCGACGAGCTCGCCGCGGCCATCGGCGAGCGCCAGATCGCCGACCTGAAAGGATTCGGCCCGAAGACCCAGGAGAACATCCTGCGCGGGATCACCCAGATGGCGAGCGCAGGTGGGAGGGTCACGCTCGGCGTTGCCACGGACGCGGCGCGAACCCTGATCGAACAGCTGCGGGACCTGCCGGGGGTGCAGATGATCTCCTTCGCCGGCTCGCTCCGACGGATGCGCGAGACCATCGGCGACGTCGATCTCCTGGTCGCCTCGAACGACCCGGTTCCCATCATGGAGGCACTCGTTTCGCACCCGGCCGTCACGCGGGTGCTCGCGCGCGGTGAGTCGAAGTCCTCGGTCCTTGTCGAGCGGGGACTCCAGGTGGACCTGCGCGTGGTGCCCTCGAAGGTGTGGGGGGCCGCGATGATCTACTTCACCGGTTCGAAACCACACAACGTGCGGATCCGTGAGATGGCCGTGCGAGCCGGCCTGAAGCTGAACGAGTACGGCCTCTTCGACGCGAAGACCGGCTCGCTCCTGGCGGCAAAGACCGAGGCCGAGGTCTACGAGCGTCTCGGGCTGCCCTTCATCGAGCCGACCCTGCGTGAGGACCGCGGAGAGATCGAGGCGGCGCTTGCGGCCGAACTCCCGGCTCTCATCACGCAGCGCCAGATCCGCGGTGATCTCCATACCCACACCGATCTGACCGATGGGGTGGCATCACTCGAGGAGATGGTTGCGGCGGCGGCGGGACGCGGGTACGAGTACTACGCCGTAACCGATCACGCACCGGATCTCGTCATGCAGCGCATGACGACCGAGCGCATGCTCGACCAACGCGATCGGGTCCGCTCTCTACAGGGCTGCTATCCCGCACTCACCCTGCTGCACGGTACCGAACTCAACATCGGGCCGGTGGGCGAGCTGGATTGGCCCGATGAGTTCCTCGCCGACTTCGATCTCACGGTGGCCTCGGTGCATTCCCATTTCACCCAGTCCCGTGAGGAGATGACCTCTCGCGTCCTGCGCGCGATCGAGAACCCGCACGTCGACATCATCGGTCACCTGACCACCAGGAAGGTCGGACGCAGGCCACCCGTGGATCTTGACCTGGAGGTCATCTTCGCGGCCGCAGCCCGGACCGGCACGGCGTTGGAGGTCAACGCGCATCCCGACAGGCTCGACCTGAACGATGAACACATCCTCTGGGCCAAGCGGCACGGCGTTCGCTTCGCAGTGAACACGGATGCGCATGCGACAACGCATCTGGACCTCATGCCCTTCGGTGTTGGTACCGCCCAGCGTGGATGGTTGACGAAGGCCGACATCATCAACGCATGGCCGTTGTCAAAGCTGCAACGGTTCCTGGCACGCGCGTGAAGACGCGGCTCGCACGGTCGTTCTTCGCGCGGTCCGCCGAGCTCGTGGCGCCCGCTCTCCTCGGGAAGACACTCGTGGTCGTCTCACCGTCGGGCGCGCGTCTGGCCGTGCGTCTGGTCGAGACGGAGGCATACGGGCCCGGGGACCCCGCGAGCCACGCCTTCCGCGGCCCGACGGCCCGCACCGAGGTGATGTTCGGACCTGCCGGCCACCTCTACGTGTACTTCGTCTACGGCATGCATTGGTGCGCGAACGTCGTGACGGGCGCATCCTCGGAGGGGAGTGCCGTCCTGCTCAGGGCGGGCGAGCCGCTCGAGGGACGCGAGGAGATCTCGATCCACCGAGGCGGGCGCGAGCCCCTGGCCACCGGTCCCGGCCGCCTCGCACAAGCACTTGGGCTCACGGGCGCCGACTCGGGCACCGATGTCGTTGGCGGCGCTCGGTGCTGGTTCGAGAAAGGAACCGCGCCGCGGTCCGACGCCGTTGCTGCCGGACCCCGGGTGGGGGTTCGACAGGCGGCCGACGTGCCGTGGCGATTCTGGGAGATCGGGAACAGCTTCGTCTCGCCGCCCCGTGCCCCCTAGGCCCACTGGTAGCATCCGGCGGGATGGTCGCCGACGCGCACACGCTCCTGGCGAGTGGAGCCCACGAGATCGTCCCGGCCGACGGACTGCGCGAGAGACTGGCTACGGGAACGCCACTGCGGGTCAAGCTCGGGATCGATCCCAGCAGGCCCGATCTCACGCTCGGACACACGGTCGTCCTTCGCAAGCTTCGCCAGTTCCAGGATGCAGGGCATCACGCCGTGCTCATCATCGGGGATCTCACCAGCATGGTCGGCGATCCCTCAGGCCGGTCCGACACGAGGCCGATGCTGACGCAAGCCGAGGCTGAGACGAACGCACGCACGTACCTGGAGCAGGCGGCGCTGGTCCTCGACATCGAGGGCGCTGAGATCCATCACAACAGTGAGTGGCTCTCCACGTTGGACACGCGCGAGCTGATCCGCCTGACCTCAGTTGCAACCGTCGCGCAGCTTCTCGAGCGCGAGGACTTCCGAGCCCGCTACCGGTCGGGCACGCCGATCAGCTTGGTCGAGTTCCTGTACCCGATGTTCCAGGGATATGACTCGGTCACCGTGCGGGCCGATGTGGAACTCGGGGGTACCGACCAGACGTTCAACCTCCTGATGGGCCGGGAGGTCCAGCGAGCCTACGGTCTGCAACCCCAGGTCGTGCTCACGATGCCCCTCATCGAGGGAACCGACGGAACCCGGAAGATGTCGGTATCCCTGGACAACTACATCGGCCTCACCGAACCGCCGGATCAGATGTTCGGCAAGATCATGTCGATCCCCGACCCCCTGATCGCGAAATACCTACGGCTCTGCACGCCCGTGGATCCCGAGGAGGTGGATCGGGTGGAGCGGGGCCTTGCGGGGGGCACCGTTCATCCGAACCAGGAGAAGCGCCGTTTGGCCCGTGAGATCGTCACGCTCTATCACGGACCCGCCACGGGGGAGGCCGCGGAAGGCCAGTTCGACCGGGTATTCAAGTCCCATGATGTACCCGACGACATCCCCGACGTGCCCATCCCCGACGCCGCGATCCGGGACGGGAGGGTCTGGCTCCCGAAGCTCTTGGTAGGCGCGGGCCTCGCAGCCTCGAACGGCGAGGCAAGGCGGGCAGTGCAGCAGGGCGGGGTGCGTCTGGATGGGTCGGTGCTTGCCGATCCCGAGGCAGAATTCGACCCGTCGGAGCTCCTGGGAAGGGTTCTGCAGGTCGGCCGGCGACAGTTCGTGCGGCTGGGCCGCCCGCACCTCGGTTGACGAACCAGGGCACCCTGCTACCATACCCAGGCGCGAGAGTCCCCCTGCG
>JBDTXD010000185.1:0-3700 GCA_040006375.1 Actinomycetota bacterium | reverse complement strand
GAGGCGCCGCCATCGGCGGAGGCGAACACCGTCCCCGACGTCGAGCCGAAGGCCAATGACTGCGGGCTCTGCTCATCCGTGCCGAACGCTTGGCGAAGGATGGTGAGCCAGGCGTTCTTCTGCGGCAGACCCTGGTCGCGCGGGGCCCAGCTCCCGCCCGCGTCGCGGGTCTCGTACACGGCGACCTTCCCGCCGGGCGTCGCACGGTCGAACATCCCGTCCAGCGGGATCACGAAGGCGGCGTCCGCGTCGGCCGGGTCGATCGCGATGGGGAACCCGAACCCGTCGGGGAGCCCCCCCGAGATATCCGTCCAGGCCTGGCCCGCATCGTCCGAGCGGTAGACGCTGCCGTGGAACTGCATGAAGAGCCGTTCCGGGCGAACGGGGGAGCGGCGCATGTTGTGCACGCAGAGCGTATGCGTGTCGTCGCGCATCTCCTCGGGCATGTATCCCGCGACCAGCCCCGCGTACCCGGTCCGCCACGTCTGGCCGCCGTCCTCCGTCAGCCACACACCCGCGGCGCTGATCCCGACCGCGAGCCGTGAGGGATCGCCCGGCCACGGGCAGATGGAGTGCAACGCCAGGCCGCCCAGCCCCGGCTCCCATTCCGGGCGCGTCGGCGTGTTCCAGAGTCCTCGATTGAGTTCCCACGTCTCGCCGTTGTCTCGGGACACGAAGAGCGCCGCCGGATCGACCCCCGCGTAGAGGAGCCCGTCCGTCTCGCCGGGCACCACGACCCAGGTGCGGACCACCGACGCATCGATGTCGTCGGGGAAGGTTGGCCCCTTCGCCTGCGTCCAGTTCCCGAGGTCGGGGTCGTCCGTGAACATCACGCGGGGCCCGAACTGGCCGTTGCTGACCGAGGCGAACGTCCGGCCGGTCCTTGGATCGCGGACCGCGTATTCCACGGTCTCACCCGCAAACGCACGGACCGCCAGGTCCATCGGCTCGCCACCGGTGCCACGGAGCGCGAAGAGTCCCTTGCGTGTGCCGACCAGAAGTTCGGTCATGCTGCACCTCCCGAGATCGAGGGGAGAACGTGGAGCCGGTCGGCGGGTTCTACCGCCGCGTCTTCGCGCACCCGTTCTCCGTTGACGAATACGTTCACGTGCCGCCGGATCTGTCCCTGATCGTCCAGGATCCAGCCCGTGAGCTTGGGGTGTCGTGACTCCAGCGCCCGGACGACCTCTCCCACGGTCGCACCTTCTGCCTGCACATCCGACTTGCCCCCCGCCAGGTCCTTCAGCGGTGCGCGCAAGGTCACGGTCGCCATGCCGGGCAGTATATGGAGGCCCGCCGACAACGGCGAGCCTGCGCCTACCCGGTGAACGGGTCCAACAGGTGGCTGAAGTCCCACGTGTTCTGCACGATGCCGGAGCAGTCGTTCGCGGCTCGCGCGCCGGGGCACCCGCCGTTGTCACGCTGGATCGCCCAGATCGACAGGGCGCTCATCCCCTTGGACTTCGCGAAGGTAAGCAGCTGCCGGGCGTCGGCCAGCGACGTCACCTCGGTGTGCTTCGGATAGTCGTCGACGCCGTTCATCATGGTCGCGCCCTGCAGCGCCCAGATCCGTGCGGCGGTCCTGCCGGGCAGCAGGGTCATGAGCTGGGAGTGCAGGCCCCGCGACGCACTGATCGCCGCCGCGCCCATCTTCGTGGTGGTCCCGTCGTAGTAGTCGAACACCATCGAGTTCACCAGATCGATCCGCACGCCGTTGGCCACGGCGTTCTGCAGGACCGCCAGGCCGCTCGACTCCAACCCGGTCGCGCTAGTTGGCAGCGTGTACTGGACCTGCAGCGTCCGGCCGTGCGCCGCGGCCCATGCCTGCGCGAGCGCGATGGCCTTGTTCCGCCGGTCGATCCCGGCCGACTTGGTGAGCGAACGGCCCTCGATGTCCATGTCCAGTCGGGTCACGTTGTACGTCATGACGAGTTGCTCGTACGCGGTCGCGATCGCGTTGACGTCTTTGCACGAATCGCCGATCTCCGTGCCGCCCTGGTCCGCGCTCCATCCGCCGAACGATGGGATGACGTCTCCACCCATCGCGCGGAGCGAGGAGATGTCGGAGAGATAGCGACCCGAAGCGACGGTCTGGGCCTTGGATCCGTCCCACGCGAGCGTGCACGAACTCTTGCCGGTGGTCTCCAGGAAGGCGAGCGTGTAGTACTTCGTGCCGGAGTGCTGCGCAGTGGTCGTGATCGAGTCGGTGGTCCACGTTTCGAAATACGGCGCATACACGTGCGCTGGCAGCGGGGTTCCGGCGGCGTACGCGGGGCCTTCCCCGGTGAGCACCGGGAGGGCGAGGGCGGTGAGTGTTACCAACCCGGCGAGCGCGGTCCGCATGGTGTATCGACGCATGATCTTCCCTCCCGAACGAACGGATCTGTCGTCCTGAGCTTGCACGAGGAGGGCGGCCAACACAACCCGTCGAATGGCGGAGGTATCGGGTCAAAGGGCCTTGATGCACTATCGAAGTCGCGCTTTGCCTGCGATGCTGGAGCTGGTGACGAAGAGCGCTGCACACACGTGCGAACCACCGGGCGAAGCGCCATTGCCGTCCTCCGGGCGCTGGCGTTGCCCGATCTGCGGCCGGGATTGGGAGGTAGGAGGGATCGCAGTCGGCCTCCGCGATGGGCAGGACGTCATCATCCCCTCCCGGCACCCTGCCGTGCGGCGCGGGACGGCCGATGACGGGTGATCCCCGGGTCGGGCTATAGTCGGCGCTCACAGGGAAAGGACCTCCGATGGATGAGACGACGGTATTTACGACCCACGTGAAGGCGACGCCCGAGGCGGTCTTCGCGGTGCTTTCCGACCTCACGAACCATGCGAAGTGGTCGCAGAAGACGTATCGAGCCGAGAAGACGAGCGATGGTCCCATCGGTGTCGGCACCACGTACAAGAGCTGGGGCTGGCTGCCGCCCAAAGGCAAGGAGTACCTGAACAACGTCACCATCACCGCGTTCGAACCCGGCAAGAAGTTCTCGTTCGATGCGGTCGATCCGGCGGGGCCGGTGGTCCCGAGCGTGTACACGCTCACTCCGGAGAACGGCGGCACCAAGGTGGAGCGTTCGATGCGGTTCCCCAAGCCGGCCGGGTTTAACGGCGTGGCGTGGCCGCTGATCTTCCCGATGCTGGTCAAGCCCGCCATCCAGAAGAACCTGGACACGTTCCGCGACGTCGTCGAGAAGGGTTGATCTCCCGGGAGGACCTCGAATCGCTCTCCTCGGCGCAGCTACAGGACCGCGCGGTCGGAACGGCCAGGGCCGAAGGAGATATCGACTGGCTCTGGCATCTGCTCGGCACGATCCCGGCCGCAGAGGGTCAGCTGGGCGAACTCGACGAGTCGGGCCTGGACATCGCCCATCTCATCTCCGCGATCAACGGCTACGTCCGCGCGGATCCATCGACGCAAGACACCCTCCGCCCGCAGTGCGTCGACTATCTTCTCACGCACCTCTAAGAGCAAGGCGTCTGGCGTCTGTCATGGGGGAGAGGCCATGCTCGGCCTCCGCCTCCATCTTCGCCGACCAGGTGTAGTAGTCCGGGAACTCGTGAGATGTGCGAGGAACTGCGCGAGGGACCTACGTTCGTTCGCGCTCCAGCCGCAGCGCCAGCGCGGGGCAGGCAGTCACGGTCCGCTTGGCCAAGGCCAGGAGGGCGGGGGGAACCGGGCGATCGCTGAGGATGGGGTAGCCCC
>JBDTXD010000184.1:0-3702 GCA_040006375.1 Actinomycetota bacterium | reverse complement strand
TAGCGCGTCTGACTGGGGGTCAGAAGGTCGCCGGTTCGAATCCGGCCGGCCCGACCGATGGATGCAACCAACACCGGACCGAGTCCCACCGGCGACCCCTCGGCCATCCGCACCGTTCCGAACGCGATCTCGCTCGTTCGCATCCTGCTCATCCCGCTCTTCTGCTACCTCATCGTGCACCGGCCGACGACTTTGGGGGGCATCGCCCTCTTCTCCCTCGTGGTTGCGACCGACTGGGTGGACGGGGTCATCGCCCGCCGGACCGGACAGGTCTCCGATCTCGGCAAGGTGCTCGATCCCGTGGCCGATCGTCTCGCGATCGCGGCGGGGCTGGCCTCGCTCGTGATCCGGGGCGCGTTCCCTCTCTGGGCGGCGCTCCTCATCCTGGTTCGCGACGGCGCCATCCTGGTGGCCGGTGCAGCGCTCCTGTCTGCCCGGCACGTTCGGCTTGATGTGCGGTTCATCGGCAAGACCGCAACGTTCTGCTTGATGGCAGCGATCCCGTGGATCTCGTGGGGTCACTTGGGATATCCGTTGTCCTCGGCGCTCCTGGTCGGGGGGTGGGCATGCTTCTGGCTCGGGATCATCGAGTACTACATCGCCACCGGGGCCTACGTGCTAGACATCCGGCGCGCCCTGTCCACACCGGCGTGAGCGTGTCCGTGTCCGTGTCTCTTCCATCCGACGGTGTCCGGACGCCTCCCAGCCGGTATCGTTCCGTTCCACCGACCTGGAGGACACCCGTGGAATTCCCCGAAGATCTCCGTTACACCAAGGAACACGAATGGGCGCGACGCGAAGGTGGTCGTGTGCGGATCGGTATCACCGACTTCGCGCAGGATGCGTTGGGCGACGTCGTCTACGTCGACCTCCCGGATGTCGGCGCAACACTGAGGGCGCACGAGCCGTTCGGAGAGGTCGAATCGACGAAGTCCGTCTCGGATGTGTTCAGTCCACTATCGGGAAGCATCCTCGAGAAGAACCCGTTGATCGCCGACGCGCCCGAGCTGGTGAACCAGCAGCCCTACGGGGACGGCTGGCTCATCGTGATTGAAGCGGCCGAACCCGACGCGTTCGACGCGCTCCTGCATGTGGCCGACTACAAGGCGCTGGTCGAGGGTTCTTAACCCCCGCATCGAAGGTTGAACCTTAGCCCTGGCACCGGTAGAGGCTGGGTTCGTGCCCTGGTTGACCCTTGTATGCCGCCACGATAGGGTCACCGCACGACTGAGGGTGATACACCGAGTCTCGACCGGTACCCTCTGATCCAGACCGGCATCTAGGGAGCCTCGACCGTGCAGTGCACCCATTGTGGACAGTCCAACCCGGCCGACGCGCGATACTGCATGCGGTGCGGCCGTGCGCTCAAGGGTGACCCTACGCTCACCCTTAGTCCGGTCGAGACCGAGGATGAGCCGCAGGATGAATTTCCCTTCCCCAACGATGAACTCGAGCGTGGTCAAGCGCTCCTTCTGGTTAAGCGTGGTCCGAACGCGGGGTCGACCTTCCTCCTCGACGACGACTCGACCGCCATCGGACGCGATCCGGGTAGTCAGGTCTTCCTCGATGATGTCACCGTGTCTCGCAAGCACGCATTCGTCGAACGACGCGACGGCGCCTGGTTCGTGAAGGACGCCGGCAGCTTGAACGGCACCTACGTGAACGGAGAGCAAGCCGACGAGACCGCGCTCGCCGACCACGACGAGATCCAAGTCGGACTGTTCAAACTCGTGTTCTTCTCGGCAGGGGAGTGATCATGGCGGGAACCCGTAACTACCAATCGATCGGCGAAGTCCTGGTGTCGGTGAAGACGGAGTTCCCCGACATCACCATCTCCAAGATCCGATTCCTCGAGGCCGAGGGTCTCATCGAGCCCGAGCGCACCCCGTCCGGCTACCGCAAGTTCTACGGGCAGGACGTCGAGATGCTGAAGTCGATCCTTCGCATGCAGCGCGACGAGTATCTGCCGCTGAAGGTCATCAAGGAACGCCTGTTGCAGCAGGCTGCCGAGGACGAAGCCGCTGCGGCCGATGGCGACGGGGGAGCGGCGGCGGCCGAGCGAGCCGAGGCAGCGGCAGCCACCAGGGCGGCTGCGACCGAGGAGATCGCCGACGCCCCAACCGGGCTGCAGATGTCCCTGGAGGAGATGGCGGCCGCGACCGGGGTCGACCGCGACCGGATCAAGGAGCTGGAATCCTTCGGCATCGTGTGTTCGCACGGGCCCGAGGGAGCCCGGTACTATGACGGCGACGACTACATCGTGCTCTCCATCGTGAAGGACTTCTTCCGATACGGCGTCGAACCTCGGCATCTCACGATGTACAAGCATTTCGAGGAGCGCGAGGCGTCGTTCTTCGAGCAGATCGTCGCGCCGATGCTCCGGCAGAAGAACCCCGACGCGCGCAGTGCGGCGGCCGACACGCTCGCCGATCTGACCACGACCTCCCGCAAGTTCAAGCAAGCGCTCCTTCGAACGAACATCAAGTCGACCCTGTCCGCCTGAGCGCAGAGCCGCGCCATCGGCGCGCGGGTGACGCCGACACGCCTGCTAGGCTCGCGCCCGATGGAGATCGCGAGCGTCCTCTTCGGGCGTGAGGAGATCCGTCGCCGGGTGCAGGAACTCGGTCGCACGATCACCGGGGACTACGTGGGGCGAGAGCCCGTGTTCATCGCGGTCCTGCGAGGTGGCGCGATCTTCCTCGCCGACCTGATCCGATGTGTCGACCTCCCGCTGCAGACCCACTTCCTGGCCATCAGCCGGTACGGCGGCGCGGAAACCTCGCTCGGCCGGGTGCGCGTCCTCCTGGACGTGGACGTGGACCTGGATGGACGGGATGTCATCCTCGTGGAGGACATCGTCGACACCGGCCTCACCGTGACCTACCTGCTCGCCGCTCTTCGGGTTCGGGGCGCAGCTTCGGTGCAGGTCTGCACTCTGCTGGATCGGTCCGTCCGCCGCATCGCGCCGCTCCAGCCGCGGTACGTGGGCTTCGACTGCCCGGACCGGTTCGTCGTGGGCTACGGCATGGACTTCCGAGACCGCTTCCGAAATCTCTCCGACATCCTCTCCGTGGACGACATGGACGTACTCCAACGCGATCCTGCGGCCCTCGATCACGTCCTGGCGCGCGCCTAGGTTGCCCGACCACCAGGGCGCGGCTACGCTGGCTGGACATGATCGAGATGGAGATCACCGGTGTTCGTGTCGAACTTCCGACGAATCAGCCCATCGTCCTCTTGCGAGAGCGAGGAGGCGAGCGGTATCTGCCCATCTGGATCGGTGCCGCGGAGGCGGCGGCGATCGCGCTGAGCCTGCAAGGCGTGGTGACCCCGAGACCGATGACGCACGACCTCATGCAGAACATCCTGGAGGACCTGCAGGTGAACGTGCATCGCATCGTGGTCACCGAACTCCGGGACAGCACGTTCTTCGCGTCCATCCAGTTGCAACGCAACGGAGACAGCTACGAGATCTCGTCGCGTCCATCCGATGCCATCGCGCTGGCGGTGCGGATGGCCATCCCCGTTTTCGCCGAAGAGGGTGTGCTCGAGGAGGCATCGATCCTGATCCCGGGCGACGAGGACGAGGAGGTCGAGAAGTTCCGTGAGTTCCTCGACAACGTGAGCCCCGAGGACTTCGCCGGATAACGAGTGCTTCAGGACCCAGATGCGGAGGGGCGGGCGAGCGTCCCCCTCGGTCGC
>JBDTXD010000183.1:0-3708 GCA_040006375.1 Actinomycetota bacterium | reverse complement strand
GGATTCCAGCACGAACGAGAGATCCAGCTCCAAGCCATCCGGGAACAAGAACACACGGTAGATGATGGGTCCGCTGGGGAGGTCGAAGAGCCGAACCCCTCCGAACTTGGCAACGATCACGCGGCTCCATGCCTCCAGCACGTCGGCCACGGGAGTGGCCTCCGCCACGGCGAACATCAGGTCCAGGTCCGACCAGCGATCCCCTTCCTCGTGTGCCAGCGAACCGAGCACGGCGCCCCCCACCACACGGGCGTCCGAGGACGCCATCTCCAGCACATGGTCCCGAACCCGGTCGCGGTCGCTGATGTCGAACATCGCCAGATTGTGGACCCCGGACGGGACACGGCCAAGTCGCGCGCGGGTTCAGACTACGCGGGAGATTCGTGTCGACCGCGTGACCGGAGCGCGACCCAGACCAGGAGCGCGCCCACGGCGACGGTGCCGAATGCGGCCACAAGGCCCGAGACGCGAGGCGGCGGCAGGATCGCACCGTGGAGCCGGGTCCGCAGACGGACCGGCCGCCGGAAGTCACGTATCTGCCAGCCGCGCTCCTCCGCCTCGCGGCGAAGGTCCTTGTCCGGGTTCACCGCAACCGGGTTCCCCACCGCTTCGAGCATCGGCACGTCCGTGATCGAGTCGCTGTAGGCATACGAGCGCGACAGGTCGATCCCGCCGCGTTCGGCCAAGGCACGCATCGCGTCGGCCTTGTGGAGGCCGTACGAGTAGAACTCGAGTTCACCGGTGTACCGCTCGTCGGGGCCGACCGCGGCTCGGGTGGCGATGACGCCGCTCACGCCGAAGTGCCGCGCCAACGGCCTGACGATCTCCTGCGGGGAGGACGAGACGATATAGATCCTGCGGCCCTCGCTCTTATGCAGTTCCATGAGGTCCAGCGCCTCTTGATACACGAAGGGGTCGATAACCTCGAGCAGGACCGCGCCCACCAGGCCTTCGATCTCGCCCCGGTGCCAGCCTTTCGTGAGGCTGAGCATGCCTTCCTTCAGCTTGGCCATCTTCTCCTCGTCGGCACCGACTAGGAGATAGACGATCTGGGCGTAGGCCCCTCGAAGGAGCTGACCTCTGCTCACCATGCCGGCCCGGTACAGCGGGCGACCCAACGCCAGCGTGCTGCTGCGCGAGATGACGGTCTTGTCCAGGTCGAAGAATGCGGCTTCCATGGGGTCCACAAGCCTACCTTCGCCCACCGACGGAACCGCGCAACGTTTGCGGCCCGGTTCGATCAGGGTTGGGGATGACGTAGAGGTGCTGTCGCAAGAGACCACCCGCTAGGCTTTCCCGCGGAGGCGTCAGGGTTCCTGGTGGGCCCCTCGGTCTTCAACACCGATGTGGGGGCGCGAGCTCCCAGGCGGGTTCGATTCCCGTCCGCCTCCGCTATGCGTCATCGCGATATCTAGTCACAAGTACCCAGGGCCCGGTATCAAGGAACGCCGTGCTCGCGGTATGGCCTCTGACCAGGAGAACGCGCATCCTCAGCAGGTCGTCGGAGCAAGCAGGAGGCACGGACATGGAGCAGCTGGAGATGCAAGCCGGAAACGGAACCGAGCGCGTGATCGAGCAGACCGAAGCGCGCGAGCAGGCGCAGTCCGCCCATCAGAACCACCGTCAGGGAACCGTCGCCGCCTGCATCCTGTGCGAGGACGTCGCCTACGAGCCGGGCTGGTATGCCCTCCTCGCGTCTTTCGCCCGGAGCACCCAGGACCCGACCATCACGTTGCCGAACGCCGCCGTTCTGCCGGTCTGAGCACCCGCCTCACCAGCACCGTTCCCAGCCCCGCCGACCCGTCCCACGCCTATGCGACCATGACGCGGTGACGACGCCTCCGCTCCCTTCCCGCGACGAGCCTCGTGATGACCGTCCGTTCGCGGTCATCGACATCGGATCGAACTCCGGCCGGATGATCGTGTTCCGGCTCTCGGAAGGGGAACACCTCGATGTCATCGAGGATGCCCGGGCACCCCTGCGCCTGGCCCGCGCTCTTCGAAACGGCAACACCCTGGGTCCAGAAGCCATCGAACGTACCTTGGAGGCCTGCCGGGATTTCCGCGCGGTCGCAGACGGCGCTGGCGCCACGCGGATCATCGCCGTGGCAACGTCCGCCGTTCGGGACGCTGCTGACGGCGCGGAGCTCGTCCGCCGGGCGGCGCGCCTGGGTGTGCCGCTGCAGGTGATCGACGGCAATCTGGAAACCCGGCTCGGCTTCACCGGCGCCGTCCATGATCTTCCCGTCGTCTCCGGCTTCACGATGGACGTGGGCGGCGGCAGCGTGGAGCTCGGCAGGTTCCTCGACCGAACATTGCAGACCTCCTGGACGTTTCCGCTCGGTTCGCTCCGCGTGTCCGATCGATTCCTGGAGAGCGATCCGCCGGCGGAGCTCGAGATCAAGGCGATCCGTCGCGCCGTCACCGATTCACTCGATGACGCGGGCGTGACCGAACTCGCCTCGCGCGAGACCCTGGTCGGCATCGGGGGTACCGTCCGGAACCTGGCCAAGATCGACCTGCGCCGTACCGACTACCCGCTCCGTCTCCTCCACGGGTACGAGCTGGACGCCGGGAGGCTGGACGCTCTGGTCCAGGACCTCTCCGAACGAACCCAACAGCGCCGCAGACAGGTTGCCGGTCTCAACCCGGACCGCGCGGACACGATCGTGGGCGGTGGTGTGGTCATCCAGCAGATAGCGGAACATCTCGGCGCCTCCTCGATCGTCGTCTCGGGACGGGGCCTGCGTGAGGGCCTGGCGCTGGCCGAGGCGGGGACCGGCGTCCCCTCACCCAGGTTCGTGCGGATGATCTCGGTTGCCACGCTCGCGGCACGTTTCGCCACATGGAACACGTCGGTGGCGGCGCGCCGGGTCAGCCTGGCGACGGCGCTGCTCGACAGCCTCGATCCTGATATGCCCCCGGCGATCCGCGAGATGCTCGAGCACGCCGCAGGGCTGGTCGATGTGGGCCGGGCTATCGACTACTACGAACGCTTCGAACACGCGGCCATGATCGTCACAGCGGCGGACCTCGGCGGCTTCAGCCACGCGCACCTCGGCGCGCTCACCGCGATCTTGCGCCAGGCAGACGACGCCTCCCGGCTTGGACCGTTCGGCCGCCTGGTCGCACAGAAGACCGGCCCGCGGTGCTTCGGGCCGCTACCGCGCTCGCGCTCGCGGAGGAACTCAACCGTCGGATCCCGCCGGGCCGGGCAGCGACGATCACCTGCAACATGCGTAAGAGCGGGTTCGAGGTCATCGCACCCGTGCCTCCTGGATGGCGCCCCCGAGGGGTGGCGGAGCGCTTCGGCCGCGTGTTCGGCCGACCGTTGTTATTGGTCCCAACCGACATCGCGGCAGGCGGCCCGACCGTCTAGGGCTGGGCGGATGTCCAGCCGGCGGCAATGTATGCGCGTTCGACCACATCGATGATCACGCGACCGTCCGCCCCGCCGGGTCGCGGCGGCCGCCCCTGTTCGATGGCATCCAGGAACTCCGCCATCTGCGCTGTGTACATCGGCTGGGTGCAGTGCTCGTAGTCGGCGCTCGGTTCCTCTCGGGGGAAGATCCGCGCGTAGCCGGCCGTTCCGTATACCTCGGTCTCGGCCTCGAGCCCTTCCTTGTGCGGATGCCACCAGCCGGATTCGACCAGCGAGTTGGGACCGCTGCTCCACGTGATCAGCAGGATGCCGTCGTCATCCACGTC
>JBDTXD010000182.1:0-3739 GCA_040006375.1 Actinomycetota bacterium | reverse complement strand
CCCCGAATGCTCCTCTGAGCACATCGCTCACTTCGCCGAGCGTGGCACGAGCCCGTAGGGCTTCCTTCATCGGCGGGAGGAGGTTGCCGGTTCCCTCGGCGGCGATCTTCACCTCGGCGAGGGCCGTCGTCACCGCTGCTCCGTCGCGGGAAACCCTGAGCGCACGGACGCGTTCGATCTGCTTGTCCGTGTCGGCGGCAGAAACTTGCAGGAGCGCCATCGGTTTCTCATCGCTATCCACGAACCGGTTCACCCCGACCACGATGCGATCCTCGGACTCGATCGCCTGCTGGATCCGGAACGCCGCCTCGTGGATCTCGTCCTGGTAGAAGCCGGCCTCGATCGCCGCGACGGCCCCGCCCATCACGTCGACACGCTCGATGTAGTCGCTGGCCATCTCCTCCAGCTCCGTCGTCAGCGATTCGACGAAATAGGAGCCAGCCACGGGATCGACCGTCTCGGCCACACCCGTTTCGTAGCCGATGATCTGCTGGGTCCGGAGCGCGATCGTCGCGCTATGTTCGGTGGGAAGCGCCAGGGCCTCGTCGTAGGCGTTCGTGTGGAGGGACTGTGTGCCGCCGAGGACGGCGGCCAACGCCTCGAGCGCGGTCCGCACGATGTTGTTCTCCGGTTGCTGGGCGGTGAGCGTCGCGCCGCCGGTCTGGGTGTGGAACCGCAACATGGCGCTCTTGGCATTGGCGCCGAACCGTTCGGTCATGATCCGTGCCCAGAGACGCCGCGCCGCGCGGAACTTCGCGATCTCCTCGAAGAAGTTCATGTGGCACGCGAAGAAGAAGGACAGCCGCGGCGCGAAATCGTCCACGCTGAGCCCTGCGTCGATCGCGGCTTGGACGTATGCGATCCCGTCCGCGAGCGTGAACGCGATCTCCTGCGCAGCCGTCGACCCGGCCTCGCGCATGTGGTACCCGCTGATACTGATGGTGTTCCACTTCGGGACGTGCTCGCCGCAATACGCGAACAGATCCGTGATCAGGCGCATGGATGGACGCGGCGGGTAGATGTAGGTCCCGCGCGCGGCGTACTCCTTGAGGATGTCGTTCTGCACGGTGCCGCTGATGTCGCTCGCCGGGACGCCGTGCTCCTCGGCCACCAGTTCGTACATGAGCAGGAGGATCGGGGCGGTCGCGTTGATGGTCATCGAGGTGCTGACCTTGTCCAACGGGATGCCGTCGAGCATCCTCGCGAGGTCCTCCACCGAGTCGATGGCCACGCCGGTCTTGCCGACCTCGCCCTCGGCGCGCGGGTGATCGGAGTCCAGCCCCATCTGGGTCGGCAGGTCGAAGGCCACGGACAAACCCGTCTGGCCCTGTTCCAGGAGATAGCGGTAGCGCTTGTTGGATTCCTCCGCGGTGGCCATGCCCGCGTACTGGCGCATGGTCCACAGACGCCCGCGATACATGCTCGGGTAGGGACCGCGTGTGTAGGGCAACTCCCCTGGTTCGCCCAGGTCGCGCGCCGGGTCGAACCCGCGGGCGTCCAGATCGTGGGCCGTGTAGACAGGCTGGAGTTCGATCCCTGAGTCGGTGCGTCGGTCATCGCTCATGCACCTCAGCCTAGCGGCGGTGGCGCCGTGCGTCCCAGCGCGGTAGCGTCACGCGAATGGACATCGTGGATCCGCGCATCGAGGCCTACATGGCCTCGCGCCTCATCCGCTTCGACGAGCCGGTGCTCCTGGAGATGGAGGATCGCGCCCGCGAACGCGGGTTCCCCATCGTCGGTCGCAACTGCGGCGTGACGCTCGAGGTCCTGGCCCGGGGCGTCGGCGCCCGCAGGATCATCGAACTCGGAAGCGGCTACGGCTACAGCGGCTACTGGCATTCCCGCGCCGTCGGTTCGGGCGGCGAACTCCATCTCACGGACGGGGACCCTGCGAACGAGGCGGCCGCCCGCGACTTCTTGAACCGTGCGGGCCTCTGGGATCCGGTCACGTTCCACGTCGGCGACGCGGTGACGGCCCTGGACGCGCTGGCCGGCGAGTTCGACGTGATCTACGACGACATCGACAAGGACGGGTATCCCGCTGCGTGGCGCGCAGCACGCGAACGGATTCGCATCGGCGGGCTTTACGTATGCGACAACGTCCTGTGGTCCGGTCGAGCCGCAGGCGCCACCGACCCCGACGATGTCACCGACGCCATCGTCGAACACAACGCGTTGATCGCCGCCGACGAACGCTACGTGAGCACCATCATCCCCACCCGCGACGGCCTCATGGTCGCGGTTCGGGCGACTTGAGCAGGAGCCAGAGAGAACGTTGCGGGCCAAATGATGATCGAACCGCCCACGTTCGACGAACGGCTCCGATCGATGGTGCGCCGGGAGGACTGGCTGATGGCCGTGCTCGAGACGGTTCGCGAGATCGGACTGCCCGACTGGATCGTTGCGGCCGGCGCGATCCGGAATGCTGTGTGGGATCACCTCCACCGCTTTGACTCCCCGACCCAAGTCGGGGATATCGACGTCCTCTATCTCGATGAAAGCGGATCCCTGGCAGACGACGCGTTGGCCCAAGAGTTGGCAAGGCTCCAGCCCAAGTACCGATGGGAACCGGTGAACCAAGCGGTCATCCACGTTTGGCTCAAGCGCGCGTTCGGGATCGAGATGACGCCGCTCAGGTCGACTGAGGAGGGCCTGGCGACGTTTTCAGAAACGGCCACCGCCGTGGGGGTCCGACTAGAAGCAGATGACGAGCTGACGATCTTCGCGCCTGTTGGCCTTGACGACTTGTTCGCACTGATCCTTCGAGAGAACGCGGCGTGCCCGGACAAGGCGTTATTCGCCAAGCGGTTGGCCACGAAGGGATTCCTGGAGCGCTGGCCGGACCTCCGGACGGTTCCCGCAAGGGTGCGGTGACAGCGCGACGCTTCCTGCGCCGCACTCTCACCCGGAAGTAAGAGTGTGGGGATGTCGGGACTGCTGCTACGGGCCAAAGGCATGCGAGACGCCCCCGGGGCCTAGAGATGGCGCTAGCTCCGGATGGTCCAGGGACGTTCCGGTGCGGCCCTGAGCACCGGCCCGGCCACCACACATCGGCGGCGGATCGACGCCGACTCCATCTTCGGCTCCCCTGAAGACCGAACCGGGTCGGGGCTGGACGTTCCGGAGTAGACTCCGCGCGGTTCTGGACGGTCCGATTGTCGGGTCCACACAACCCCGCGATACGCTGAGGATGATCACACCTATGGCGCAACGAACGAAACGGCAGAAGAGCGACTACGGCTCCGTATATAAGGGCCATGAGGGCCAATGGAGCTGGCTCTTCCACCGGATCACCGGCGTCGGCATCATCCTCTTCCTGTTCGCTCACGTGGTTGATACCGCCGTCATCGGGTGGGGCCCAACCGCCTACAACCGCGTACTCAGCGCCTACGAGAACCCCTACGTGCGGATGCTCGAACTCGGGCTGGTGGCGATGGTCATCTACCACTCGCTGAACGGCATCAAGATCCTGCTCATCGACTTCTTCCCGAGCCTCACGAGCAGGATCCGCGCACTCGGCATCACGACTGCCGTGCTGTTCGTCGCCTCGATGATCCCGATCAGCTACATCATGATCCACCAGGCCATCGACCTCCTCAACAAGAAGTGACGATGGCGACGTCGACGCAAGCCCGACAATCCAGCCCCGCGCCGCAGCCCGCGCGCCCGAGCGGCGGAGGAGGCGGCGGCCGCGAACGCCCCGTCGGCGGGTTCGAACTGTGGTCGTGGCTGTTCATGC
>JBDTXD010000181.1:0-3753 GCA_040006375.1 Actinomycetota bacterium | reverse complement strand
TCGCGTCGGTCGCGTTCGTCGTCATCTGGAGTCGGAAGGCGAACCCGGTGTTCGTGGTGCTCGGGTGCGGCGCGGCGGGGTTGGTGCGCGCACTCATCCGGTGACGACGCGGCCCGAGCGCACCACCAGCCGGATGTCGTCGAACGCCGTCAGCTCCTCGAGCGGGTTGGAACCGAGCGCGATCAGGTCGGCCGGCGCATCACGGACGATGGGCGAACGGATGAGGGCGCCCAGGACGTCGTCGTAGGAAAGGCCGGCATCGCGCATCCAGAGCAGCTCCCGCGTATGGATCCCCGGCGGCACACCGCCGTTGCCCAGGTCCGTGCCATAACCGACGGAGCCACCGGCGGCGTGGAACCTCCGGAGGTTGTCCAGGGCCGTTCGGATCTCGGGGGTGTCCCGCCCGAAGCTCAGGATGTCCAAGGTTGAGATCCACCTCATCCGCTTGGCTGCGGTGGCGATGACGTCGTCCGAGAGATGGACCCACGGGGTGTGCGCGAGTTCGCCGACCCCGGCGCCCAGTGCGCGCTCGACCTGCCCGGGGCCCTGCGCGTGTGCCGTCACCGGGATGTCGGCCTCCGCCGCTGCGTCGCAGATGGCCATGAGCTCGGCGTCGGTCGGCGTCGGTCCGGCCTCCGCGTTCAGGGAGACCTTGATGGCGGTGGCGCCGAGCGCCGCCAGTTCCCGCACCGCCGTGGCGGCATCATCCGCCCCGCTCACCACTCTTCCGGTTCCCGGCGGTGCCCACGCCGAGCGCATGGGATAGCCGCCATGGGCCGTGAGCATCGGCCCGGCCGCCCGAACCAGCGGTCCGTTGAACGTCACCAGCTCCGACGCATCGGCCAGGTTGAAGATCCGGTCGGCGGGCCACGCGAGATCCCGAACCGCGGTGATACCGCCGCGCAGCACCGCTACCGGGTCGGAGCGCTCGATGTGGACATGCCGGTCCGCACCCGCGGGCATCAGGAACGCGTCGATATCGATCTCGCGTTCCTCGCGAGGGACTTGGTCCGCCGGTCCCGCGGCAGCGATCAGTCCGCCATCGCAGACGACCCGGGCGTCGGAGACCAGCCGTCCGGGACCGAACCATGCCAACGGTGCGCGGACGGAGAGCCGGCTCACGCCCCCACGCCTGCGGTGCGCATGGCCTTGAGTTCCTTCCGCAGGTCGTTCACTTCATCGCGCAGGCGCGCCGCGTACTCGAACCGAAGTTCCTTCGCCGCATCATGCATCTCGTCTTCGAGCGTCTGGATGAGCCGCGTGAGTTCGTCCTGCGGCATCTCAGGCCTGACAGCCTTCTTCGTCCGGGTCCTCTTGGGTGCGGTCGGTCCATCCTCACCCCGCAGGGTCAGGAGGATGTCCGTCACCTTGCGTTGGATCGTGGTCGGATCGATGTGGTGTTCCACGTTGTAGGCCAGCTGGATCTGGCGCCGCCGCTGCGTCTCGCTGATGGCGTGCTTCATGGAGTCGGTGACCGTGTCGGCATACATGAGCACGGTGCCGTCGACGTTCCGGGCGGCGCGTCCGATGGTCTGCACCAACGAGGTCACAGACCGCAGGAAGCCCTCCTTGTCCGCATCCAGGATGGCCACGAGTGAGACCTCCGGAAGGTCGAGCCCCTCGCGCAGGAGGTTGATCCCGACCAGGACATCGAACTCGCCCAGCCGGAGATCGCGGACGATCTCGATGCGCTGCAACGTATCCACCTCGGAGTGGAGGTATCGGACACGGATCCCCATCTCCACCAGGTAGTCGGTGAGGTCCTCCGCCATCTTCTTCGTCAGCGTAGTCACCAACACGCGTTGGTTGCGTTCGGCCCGCACCCGGATCTCCTCCATAAGGTCGTCGACCTGCCCCTTCGTCGGGCGGATCTGGACCTCGGGATCGACCAGTCCGGTCGGCCGGACGATCTGCTCGACCACGCGGCTGGCCTTGCGCAGTTCGTACTCGCTCGGGGTGGCGGAGAGATAGACGGTCTGATGTACGCGTTCGACGAACTCCTCGAACCGGAGTGGCCGGTTGTCGATGGCGCTGGGCAACCGGAAGCCGTGTTCGACCAGGTTTGCCTTCCGCGAGAGATCCCCGTGGAACATCGCGCGGATCTGCGGAACCGTCACATGGGACTCGTCGATGATGACCAGGTAATCATCGGGGAAGTAGTCGAGCAGGGTGAACGGCGCGGTGCCGGCGGCCCGACCGTCCAGATGTCGCGAGTAGTTCTCGATCCCGCTGCAGAACCCCATCTCCCGCATCATCTCGAGGTCATACGAGGTCCGCATGCGGAGGCGTTCGGCCTCCAGGAGCTTGCCCTCGCCCTCGAGTGTGGCCAGGCGGTCGACCAGCTCCTGCTCGATATCGACCAGCGCGCGCTTCATGCGCTCGTCGCTGGTCACGTAGTGCGAGGCCGGGAAGATGGTGAGGTCGACGATGCTCTCGTCGACCAACTCCCCAGTCACCGGATCGAACTTGGAGATCTTCTCGATCGTGTCACCCCACCATTCGATCCGGAAGCCGCCCTGTTCGTACGGGGGAAACACTTCCAGGGTGTCGCCCTGGACGCGGAACGTCCCGCGAGCCCGGCTCACGTTGTTGCGCTGGTACTGGATGTCCACCAGGCGCTGCATCGCGAACTCCTGCGGGATGTCCGTGCCCTTATACGGACGCAGGATCTGCCCCTCGTACTCCTCGGGCGAACCGAGCCCATAGATGCACGAGACGCTCGCGACGATAAGGACGTCGCGCCGGTTGAGGAGCGCCGCGGTGGCCGAGTGGCGGAGACGCTCGATCTCCTCGTTCACCGAGGAGTCCTTCTCGATATAGGTGTCCGTGGAGGCGATGTAGGCTTCTGGTTGGTAGTAGTCGTAGTAGCTGACGAAGTACTCGACCGCGTTCTCGGGGAACACCTCCCGGAACTCGTTCGCCAGCTGGGCCGCGAGCGACTTGTTGGGCGCGATGACCAGGGTGGGACGCTGGATCTCGTGCACCAGGTGGGCGATGGTGAACGTCTTCCCGGTGCCGGTGGCGCCCAGGAGGGTGAGATGCGGCTCGCCCGCGTTCACTCCCTCCACCAGCTGCGCGATCGCCGCCGGCTGGTCACCCGAGGGGGTGAAGTCGGACACGAGCTTGAACGGCTTCATACCACCAGTCTAAGACGGTCCGGTGACACGGATGTCGGGTGTGGCGGCGCAGACCGTCTTCAGGACGCCGGCGGCGTGCTTCGCGGAAGCGGGTGGTCCCCACGGCGTCTCCGTTTCAACCTGAACGATGCGGTCTCCGTACGAGCAGTACTTCTCCGTGTTCGGCGCTCTGGGAGAGGATCGCGGTACCGGTGGCACTGGCAGTGGCGGCGGGGACGGGAGCATGTCGGGATAGTACGGAAGGCATCACGATGGCGTTGCCCGAGGGCGAACCCCATGAGAGACTTCGGCTCCATCCCAGGGAAGGACGCGAAACATGGCCCGCCGTCTCATCATCGCCGTTCTAGGCGCCACGCTTCTGGTTGCTGCCGCGACGCCAGCCAGTGCGGGCGGCCATGGCAAGCTCCTTATTGGGCCGGCCACACCTCGCAGTCAGGCTTCATCGACATAGGACTGGTCCGGGCCCATCACAACGTCCGCTTCATCGGTTCCGCCGTCGAGATACAACTCATGCGAAGACTCGACCGTCCAGCACTGGGGGATCGGATTCTTCACCTTCCCCGGGCAGCCACTCGTTGATCGGCAGCTCAACTATCACGACAACGATGGTCAGATC
>JBDTXD010000180.1:0-3792 GCA_040006375.1 Actinomycetota bacterium | reverse complement strand
CGCTTTCACAGCGGATCGTCCACTTCCACGGCGGGAACGGTACGTTGGAGATGGCCTACACCCCCGGTGAACCTGGGGCGGTGCTGTTCGGTTATGGATTGCCGCAACTCGAGGCTGGTCAGGTGTATGAGATCTGGACTATCACCAACAACCGTCCCGTCTCTGCCGCATGCGCACCTTCAGCTGGTGGGAAGCTCACCGCGTCGCTCGGGGCCGACGTGGAGAAGGTCGAACTGATGGCCGTCACCGTCGAGGATGCCAGCTGTCCTTCGGCTCCGACCTCAGCTCCGATCCTGACCGCGCCAGTGAACCTCGCCTAACGGACCAGCAGCACCGGACATTCGGCGTGGGTGACCACCTTGTTGGCCACCCCGCCGACCAGGAGGCTCTTCCATTCCGTCCAGCCGCGGGCCCCCATGACGATGAGTCCCGCGCCGGCGTCCTTGGCCACCGCGACGATCTCCTGCGGCGCTCTGTTCACCGGCACCTTCCGCACCTCCGCCGAGGCCGTCAGTCCCGCCTCTGTCAGGGTCGCGACGACGCCATCGAGCAGCGATAGAGCCGACTCCGCAGGTCCCAGATCGACATCGCCCCTCTCGCCCTTCCCCTGTTCGCGGACGTGGAGCACCGTGACCTCCGCGTCGTACCGCTTGGCCAGGTCGACCGCCACCGTAACCGTCTTGCTGGAATGCGCGGAGCCGTCCACTGCCAACAGGATCTTCTCGAACACGTGCACCACTCCTTCATGAAAGGCCGTCGGTCGCAGCCTCTCAGAGTTCAGAGCCGGCTGCCTCCGGCCCTGCGTTCCTCTACGCTGCACCTGTGACCAAGCGACCTGAGCTTGACCGCACCCGAGCGCTCATCGAGGCGGGCCTGGCGCTCTCGGCCGCGCTCGACCTGGAAACGGTGCTGCAGCGTATCGTCGAACTCGGACTCGAGGTCACCCAGGCTCGGTACTGCGCACTCGGGGTCATCGGGACCGACGGCATGATCGAACGATTCATCACCTCCGGCATGAGCGAGGAGGTGAGGGAGCGCATCGGGGCCCCGCCCACCGGCCACGGCATCCTGGGGATCCTCACCGCCGAGGGCGAACCGATACGGCTCCCCGACATCGGCGCGGACCCACGTTCCTACGGCTTCCCCCCCAACCATCCGCCGATGACATCGTTCCTCGGAGTCCCCGTCCGGGCACGGGGCCGCGTCTACGGAAACCTCTACTTCACGGAAAAGCTCGATGCCGAGGCGTTCGATGAGACTGATGAGGAGATCGCGAGCGTGCTGGCGACGCAGGCGGGAGTGGCCATCGAGAACGCGCGCCTGTACGAGGAGGCAACACACGCACAGAGCGAGCTGCGCCGGCTCGAGGTGCTCGACGAGCGGGAGCGGATCGCCAAGGAGCTCCACGACGGCGTGATCCAATCCCTGTTCGCGGTCGGCATGGGCCTGCAGGGTGCCGCCGCCATCACCGGCGACGAAGTCATGTCGCTCCGGATCGAGAGTGCAGTCGACGAGCTGGACAACGCGATCCGGGACCTGCGGAACTACATCTTCGGATTGCGTCCTGGGATCTTGGCAGATCGGCAGCTCGGCCAGGCGCTCAAGCAACTGGCTACCGAGTTCTCACAGAACTCCGACGTCCTCATCGTCGCGGACATCGACGAGCGACTCGCATCAGAGCTGGCTTCGATGGCATCGGATGTGGTCCAGTTGGTCCGGGAAGCGCTGTCCAACGTTGTGCGGCACTCGCGCGCCAGCACGTGCCGGGTCACCCTTCGGCGGGACGCTGGGGTCGCGGTGCTCGAGATCGATGACGACGGCACCGGCTTCGATCCGCATGCCCCCGCGGCCGGGATGGGCATGGCGAACCTCCGCGCGCGCGCGGCCGCCCTCGGCGGCCGGCTCGAAGTATCGAGTTCGTCCCAGGAGGGCACGACGGTCCAGGCGATCGTCCCCGGCTAAGTCGTGCCTCCTAGGCGACGATCAGCGCCGTCACCATGCCGAACATCCCTTCAGGTCCTTCGACGTGCGGGAGGATGTGGCAGTGGAACGCCCACGCGCCGGGATAGACCGCGTGGATCAGGATGTCGAACTGTTGGCCCGGCGCGACGACCAATGTGTCCGCCAAGCGTCGCATGAGGAGAACTCCTTTTTCCGGTATCCAGTCCCCCGCGACCGGTTCGTGGAACGATGTTCGTCGATGGCGCGCCGGCCGGAGGGTGCCGGTCGACCCGGCGGTCATGGGACCTTCGACCTCCCAAGAGGGGTGCGACGGAGCGCAGACTGGAAGGGTGATGCTGGCCAGGTACTTCATCGAGCTCCCCCTTCCGCTGAGCGTGGTGACGGGCAGGCTGCTCGCCGACCCGGAGCGTTGGGTGCCGGGGATCGCCGACCAGGCAAACGAACGCGGAGACGCGCTCCTTGCCGAGGTGGGGTTCGGGACCGGCCGGCGGGTCTCCCACAAGGTGGCGGTCTCCTTCGGACCTGCCCTCGAGATGGCGTCCACCACGCTGATCCCATTCCATTGGAGCCCTGTTGGACCCCATGCCTACCTCCCGAGCTTGGACGCGGATATCGAGGTAGCTCCGCTCGGGCAGGGCCGCACGCAGGTCTCGATCAACGCGAGGTACAAGCCACCCCTGGGACCGGTCGGACGCGCGGTCGATCGGGCGCTCCTGCATCGGGTCGCGGAGGCGACACTGAAGGATTTCCTCGATCGCCTGGGTGCGGCGATCGTCGCTGACGCATACGACCAGGTGCCCGCGCCCGGCGGCGGGCCTGTGGGACCGATACCCTCCCTGCAGTGAAACCCGTGCCGCTTCGCGTGATGCTCGTAGACGACCATGAGATCGTTCGTGACGGTATCCGGTCCATGCTCGATGCCGAGGAGGACATCATCGTCACCTCCGAGGCCGGCTCGGTCCGCGAAGCCGTCGAGGAGGCGACCAGGACGAAACCAGACGTCGTCGTCATGGACGTCCGTCTCACGGACGGCAGCGGCATCGAGGCCACGCGTGAGATACGGGCCATGCACCCGGAGATCAGGGTCCTGATGCTGACGAGTTTCGCCGACGACGAAGCGTTGTTCGCATCGATCATGGCGGGGGCCTCCGGCTACGTGCTGAAACAGGTGAGGTCCGGAGACCTCCTTCGTGCCATCCGCGCTGTGGGCGCGGGCGATTCGCTCCTAGATCCGAGCGTCACCACCGCGGTCCTGGACCGGCTCCGCAAGGGCAAGCACCTCATGAAGGACGAGAAACTCGCCCGGCTGTCCCCGCAGGAGGAGCGGATCCTCAGCCAGATCGCGGACGGCAAGACAAACCGGGAGATCGGAGAGGATCTCAACCTCGCGGAGAAGACCGTGAAGAACTACGTGAGTTCGATCCTGTCCAAGCTGGAAGTGGCCAGGCGAGCCGAGGCGGCCGCCTATCTGGCCCGGCACACCACGACGCCCGGCAGCTTCGGCGAGTCGGGCTAGCGCGCCAGCATCTGGCGAAGCACCAACCGGAGGATCCCGCCGGCCTGGAAGTACTCGACCTCGGCCGCCGCGTCGATGCGAACGGTGACGACGAACGAGGCCATGCTCCCATCCTCGCGCGTCACGTCCACGGTCGCGTCCTGCCCCGGCGTGATCCCTGCACCCGCTCCGCGAACGGCGAACACCTCCCGGCCCGTCAGCCCGTGACTCGCTGCGTTCTCGCCGCGCTTGAACTCCAGCGGCAGGACGCCCATCCCCACCAGGTTCGACCGATGGATCCGCTCGAAGCTCTCCGCGAGCACGAACCGGACCCC
>JBDTXD010000179.1:0-3813 GCA_040006375.1 Actinomycetota bacterium | reverse complement strand
GGGCGAGGCCTGAGCCGACCGTCCGTTTTGCTAGCCTGGAGGTCTTATGGCACACAAAAAAGGTGGCGGGTCGTCCCGGAACGGCCGCGATTCAAACTCCAAACGACTCGGCGTCAAGGCGTACGGGGGTCAGTTGGTCCCGGCCGGCAGCATCATCGTGCGTCAGCGAGGCACGAAGATCCATCCCGGCGACGGTGTCGGCAAGGGCGGGGATGACACCCTGTTCGCGCTCTGCACCGGGACGGTGACGTTCCTGGAGTCCCGCGGCAGGAAGTTCGCCTCGGTCGTGCCGGCCTAACGCTTCGCGGATCTAACCGCCGTCCGCACCGCCTGCGTCCACTCGGCTACCAGCTCCTTCTTCGTGACGTTGGTTCCCGTGAGGTAGCCGGCGTTGGCCCGCATGTCGCGGCGTTTCCCGGAGCGTCGGAGCATGCCGGTGATGCCGGGTGGCCGCTCATCGGCTACCGCGGCAGCAGTAGCGCTCCGGCGCGAGGGCATCGGCGGCGGTTTCGAGAAGTAGAACGCGGTCCGGAGCACCTCTCGTTCGTGCACGTGCGTCACCATCAGGATGGGGGAGCCGTGGACCCGTTGCACCTTCTTGATCAGGTGAAGGGGAAGGATTTCCGCCTCGCCGTCCTGGACGTGGAAGAGCAGGGCGCCTGCTTCAAGGGCAAGCTTGCCCCGCACCTCTTCCTGGTTGTTGCGGCCCAACGGAACGAGCCACACGGTCACTGGTTCTGGCATCGGCCCATCATGGCCCGGCGGCCGGTCTCCTGACCACCTAGGCTGAGGAGTGAGATGGGTTTCGTCGACGAATGCACCGTGTATGCGAAGGCCGGCCGGGGGGGGAACGGCTCTGCCTCGCTGCACTCCGAGCCGTACAAGCCTCGCGGCGGACCCGACGGCGGGAGTGGGGGTGATGGCGGCTCGATCATCTTCGAGGTCACCGCGGGCACCCATGACCTGACTTGGCTCGGCGAGCACCCGCATCAGATGGCCAAGCCCGGGACCGGTGGCCGGTCGGCGAACCGTGACGGCGCCCGCGGCGGCGACCTGATCGTCCCCGTGCCCGATGGCACGGTGGTCTTCGACCAGGATGGCCTGGTTGCCGACCTGGTAGGCGAGGGCGCCAAGGCCGTCGTGGCGCGCGGGGGGAGAGGGGGCCGGGGCAACAAGGCCTTCGCCAGTCCACGCAACCGGGTGCCGAGAGGTTCCGAACCCGGTGAGGAAGGTGACGAGCGCCGCCTGCGGGTGGAGCTTCGCACCGTCGCCGACATCGGGTTGGTTGGACTCCCGAACGCCGGCAAGTCCACGCTGCTCTCGCGGCTTACGGCGGCCAAGCCGAAGATCGCGAACTACCCGTTCACCACCCTCACCCCGAACCTCGGCGTCGCCGGGGAGGACTCCGACCGGTTCGTCGTTGCCGATATCCCCGGGCTGGTGGAGGGCGCCTCAGAAGGCAAGGGACTCGGGCACCGGTTCCTTCGTCATGTAGTTCGTTGCCGGGCGCTCGTCCTTGTAGTGGACTTGTCCACCGACGACCCCTCGGCCGATCTCGAGACCCTCACCGATGAACTCGCCGCCTACGATCCCGAGCTTGCGCAGCGGCCCTCGATCATCGTGGGAGCGAAATCGGACCTCGTGGATGTTCCCGCCCAGGCCGCCTCGACCCTTGACCCTGCGACGCTTCCGGTCTCCGCGGTGACGAGCCAGGGCCTCGAGCCGTTGCTCGAACGGCTCGGCCTCCTGGCCAAAGAAGGTGAGGATCTCTCATCGGAACGCGCGCCTTACGTCGTGCTCCGACCCGGCCGCCCCCGGTTCACCATCGACCGAGAAGACGACGGCGGATGGCGCGTCGCCGGCCGCGGCGTGGAGCGCTGGGTCATGGAGACCGACATGGACGACGACCGCCAGATCGAACGGCTCCAGCGCCGGCTCATCAGGGAGGGCGTCGAGCGCCGGCTGGTGGCGATGGGCGCGCGGAAGGGCCAGGAGGTGCGTATCCGCGATCTCTCGTTCGAGTTCCTGCCCGATCAATTGCCGGGCGAGCCTGCACCCGAGACCCAACCGGAGGAGGCCTAGCGGATGGACAGGGAACTGTTGCTGCTCGAGGAGGCGGCGGGGTGGGAGACCCTGATCGGGGCACTCGGACGGATACCGGCCGGACGATTCGACGAACCTACCCTCACGCCGGAGGGCTGGTCGGCCAAAGATGCGATGTTCCACGTCGGATACTGGCTCGCCGACTGTGCCCGGGTCCTCGGTGAGATCGACGCCGGGACCTTCGATAGAGGGGAGGAGGACGCGATCGACATCGAAGCGTTGAACGCCGAAGGATTCCTGCGGTCGCGGGGGATGGACGCGGAAGCGGTCCGCGCCGGATCCATCGCCGCCCGGGAGCAGGCGCGCGAAGCGTTCGTCGGTCTGGGGACGACCACGCGCGATGCGTGGGAATGGTTCGATGAGAGCGGTCCGCTGCACTACCGGAAACATGTGCAGGATCTGAACACCTGGCTCTGGGGTTGAACCTGCGCGGCGTAGGATGGCGCCCGTGAGGCCGCGTCTGGGAGTGATGGGGGGGACCTTCGACCCCATCCACTACGGTCACCTGGTCGCCGCCGAGGAAGCCCTGCAACAGTTCGAACTGGATCAGGTGGTGTTCGTTCCCACCGGGGACCCGTGGATGAAGGAGCACGGGGGCGTCTCCCCGGCGGAGGACCGATATCTCATGACGGTGATCGCAACTGCGGGCGACGCCAAGTTCCGCGTCTCGCGGATGGAGATCGATCGCGACGGCCCGACCTACACCGTGGACACGCTCCGTGATCTGAAGACCGAGCATCCCGACACGGATCTGTTCTTCGTCACCGGCGCCGACGCGATGATCGAGATCTTCCAATGGAAGGATCCTGCGGAGCTGTTCGACCTGGCGCGATTCATCGCAGCGACGCGGCCGGGGTATGACCTGGAGGCGTTCACCGCCACCACGCCGCGGGATCGTGCGGACGTGACCGTCATGCAGGTGCCGGCGCTCGCGATCTCCTCCACGGACATCCGGGCGCGGGTCGCGTCTGGAAGGCCGATCAGGTATCTCCTTCCCGACGGCGTGAAGACCTACATCGACAAGGCGGACCTCTACCGGTGACGGACGGCCGAGTTCCCGGCGTCGCGCCGCCCTCGCGCACCGATCGGAACGAGCGCCGCCGGCGATCGCGGCGCGTCGAAGCGATCGTGCTCGTGCTCGTGGTGGTGGTCGCGGGTGTGTACGCCGGGACCCGAACGACGCCCGGGCCGGTTGCTGACCATCCCCGCCCGGCGGCCTCCTCGACGATCGCCCCCCAGCCCGTGTCCGCGCTGTCGGTGCTCTCCGTCACGGGGGGTTCAAGCCCGATGATCCTTGTCGTCGGGACGACCCCTTCGCCGGTTGCGATCGCCTTCCCGCAACGACTCACTCAGGTCGTCCCCGGGATGGGCGAAGCCAGCCTCGCGGCACTCGCTCAACTGGACGGGGCCACAGTTCGCATCGGTGTGTCCAACACCCTGGGGGTCTGGGTTCGTCACTACGGGGTCGCGAGTGTGCGCTCCCTCGCGAGCGCGGTGGACGCGGCCGGCGGACTGCCGGTCGATCTGGGGCGGGCATTCAAGGTGAACGGCGCCGCCGTAGGCCCCGGGGAGGTAACGCTGACGGGTACGCAGGCGACCGCGTACCTGACCGGTCCCGCGTCGGCGTCGCCCGCCCGCTGGGGGGTGCTCTCGGCTGCCCTCCTTCGCGAGCGCCTGCCGATCCCACCGCGCGCGCTCATCGACTCCGAC
>JBDTXD010000178.1:0-3832 GCA_040006375.1 Actinomycetota bacterium | reverse complement strand
TACCACCTGGCCGATATCTCGACGCCGAACCTGATGATGCCCTATCGCTACCGCAACGCGACCAACACCTATACGCCGTTCTATCAGTACGGGTATCCCGACTACCCGTCCGGCGCGCTCCGAACCTCTGCGCGGTCGCTTTCCCGGTGGCTCTCCCGTTTCACCAACTTCGGCGCCCTGGACAGAACGCGGATCCTGAAGCGAGCCACCGTGGAGGAGATCCGCCGCCCGCAGATCCCGGGTAACTGGTGGCAAGGGTTGATCTGGTACTACCGCGCGCACCACGGCGAACAACTCATCGGCCACAACGGGTCGGACTACGGCGTGAACACCAGCATGTTCGTCGAGAGCCAGGGTCGGCATCCCCGGGGCGTGATCATGCTAGGCAACCGATACTTCTACTCAGGTGACGCCTGGCACGCGAAGGTGGACATCGAGGACCGGCTGTTCACGGGCGCGTGATCGGTCGATGAAGACTGATGAGGCAATGAGCTAGGTGACGCAGAACTCGTGGCCTTCAGGATCTGCGCGATCGATCACGGTCTGGACGGTGCGTGCCATGCGCGAAAGCTAGCTGTTCCGCTCCACGTCGTCCGAGCCCGAACCAAGGAGATCATCGAGCGAACTCTTCGGCTTCTCGGCGTTGTGCAAGAGATCGTCGAAGGTGGTCGCGGGTTTGGTGGCCGGTTGTTCGAGCAGACGGTCCAGTTGCGGCTCCTCGGGATCTTCCGCCGCGGTCAACAGGTCCTCGAGGCTGCTTCCCGCATCGCCCTTCAACCTGATCCTGAGCGCGGCCAGGACCGCGGCGTGGCGTTCGGACAACCCGGAGGCGACCTTGATCTCGGTCAGCGCCTCCTCGGCCCGCGCCAGTAGCTTGTCGTCCTGTCGATCCACGGGGAAAGCATCGCACGGCGGCGGAGCGAACGCAGCCTCCCCTACCTCGGGGTGGCGCCTGGGAGCAGCACGCGGAACGATGCCCCCCCACCTTCGCGAGGTTCCACCCACGCACGGCCGCCGTGCAACTCGGAGAACTTCGCGACGAGCGCGAGGCCCACTCCCGCCCCCGGCGAATGGCTGGAGATGGACGGCCCCTGCCGGAACGGGTCGAAGACCGCCTCGCGGAGTTCCTCCGGCACGCCCGGGCCCTCGTCCTCAACCGAGATGACGGCGCCGGTGCCGTGCGCCTCGATCTTGACCCAGACCCGGCTTCCGTTCGGGGTGTGGCGCACGGTGTTGATGAGCAGGTTCTCGACGATCCGTTCGACCTTTGAGGCATCGATGGGGACGACCACTTGCGCCGCCTCCAGGATGATCCGGCGATCCCCCGGCATCTCGAACTCACCCACCAGGCGCTGCACCAGAGCGCCGACGTCGGTGTCGCGGAGCGATGGTTCGATGATGCCGCGGGTCAGCCGATCCAGGTCCAGCAGATCGGCCACCATCCGGTCGAGCTTTCGGGAGTTCGACGCGATGCGCGTGGCCAGATCGCGGACCTCAGGGTCCGTGAGCTCGACGTCCTCGCGCTCCAGGGTGAGCGCCAGTCCCAGGATGGCGGCAAGCGGCGTTCGGAGGTCGTGCGAGACCGCCTGCAGGAACGTGTTCTTCATCTCGTCCAGCGCGCGGAGCCGTTCGGATGCATCCATCTCGCGGCGAAGGGCACGGCTCAGCTCGTTCTCTGCGCGCTTGAGCTCGGTGATGTCGATGTAGACCCCTTGCCAGAACGTGGGAGCCCCGTCCTTGTCGCGGAGCAGCGAGGCCTCCTCGCGCACCCACACGACCCGCCGGTCGCGGGTGATCATCCGATACTCGACGCTGAGCGGAGTGCCGGCCTGGAACGCCAGCGACGCCTTCGCGCCGACCGCTTCGATGTCGTCGGGATGCGCCACCTGGGTCCACAGATCGTGATCCTGGAGCCACTCTTGCGGGCTGTAACCGAGCAGGGCTTCGATCTGCGGGCTGATGTACACGGGACTGAGGTCGGTCGGATCGTCCGGCGGCACCTGGTCGATATAGGTCACGGCCGGGATCTGTTCGACCAAGGTTCGATACTTCTCCTCGGCCTCGTGCAGGCCGGCCTCGGTTCGCTTGCGGAGGCTGATGTCCAGCATCACGCCCAGGTTGAAGGCCGCCCCGTCGCCGCCGGGGACCATGGCCGCCTCGTCGCGAATCCATACCTCGTGACCGTCGCGCGCGCGCAGGCGATACTCGACCGACAGGGATTCCCCCCGCTCCTGACTCTCCAGCTCCGCCGCGCGGTAGCGCTCGATATCGTCGGCGTGGAGGCGGCGGTCGAACAGCGTGGGATCTGCGAGCCACTCCTCGGCTGTGTACCCCATGATCGACTCGATCCGGGGACTGACGTAGGTCCAGATGCCCGCCTCGCCGAACTCAGCGGCGTAGACGATGCCGGGGAGCCGCTCGACCAGGGTCTGCGCATCGACGGGCACACCCGGTTGTGTTCGCTCGCTCAACGCCTCGCGCCTGCTCTCCCCGTGAGGTCAGCCAACCGGTCGAGTGTAGTTCAGGACCGCACTAGCCTTCACCATCGCTCGCGGTGGATCACCCGGTCGAACGGACGACGGTCGGGCTTGGTGATCGGTCGCAAGGGCCGGTCGGCGGGGATCCCGAGGGCGAGGAGACCGACGCAGAACCGATCAGGGGGCAAGCCGAGGAGCTCGCGGACGCGCGGCTGATCGTCGACCCCGGCGTGGGAGCTGCCGATGCCCAGGTCGGCAGCGACGAGCATCATGCTCATGGTGGCCTGACCCATGTCGTAGAAGATCCAATCACGCGTGTCCTGGTCGGTCGTCGTCTCGGCCACCAGGACGACGGTCGCCGCCGAGTTAGCGACATGATCGGAGTACTTCCAGGTCTCGGCCAGCCCGCGCAGGGTCTCGCGCTGGGTGCAGACCACGAAATCCCACGGTTGCTCGTTCATCGACGAAGGGGTTCGCCACGCGGCTTCCAGGATGCTCTCCAGGTGTTGATCCGGGAGCGCAACGTCCGCATACGCACGTACGTTGCGGCGCGCCCGGACCGCATCCCACGTCTCCATGACACCAACGGTACCGCTCGGCAGGACTATCGCCGAGAGGCCCGGAACGGCTACCCTGAGCATCCCCCGGAAGGAGCACCGTCATGCTCGAAGAGATCGTCAAACTGCCGAACGCGCGGATCAATCCCGGGCTGCCGGGCCGCGACTACCACTCCGAGGAGGTCTTCGAGCAAGAGAAGGAACGGATCTTCATCCGCGGCTGGTACTGCGTCGGGCGCGAGGAGCAGCTTCCCGAGACCGGCGACTTCCTGACGGTCGAAGTTGCCGGGGAGGCCGTCATCCTCATGCGCGGCGCGGACGGCGGCGCGCGCGCGTTCGCTAACGTGTGCCGGCACCGCGGGACGAAGTTGTTGGAGGAACCGGCCGGCCACCTCAGGAGCAACACGATCGTCTGCCCGTACCACGCGTGGTCCTACAACACGCAGGGCGATCTGATCGGCACGCCGAACGTGTCCCCTTCCGACGGGCTGGATCGGGGCGCATTCGGCCTGCATCCCATCGCGCTGGAGTCCTGGGACGGGTTCCTGTTCCTTAACCTGGGCCGCGAGGCGCCGCCGCTGCGCGAGGGCCTGGAGAAAGACCCCGATGAGCCGCTCGCCTATCAACGCTACCGCCTGGACGAACTCCGGATCGGCCGCACCGTGACCTACGAGGTGGAGGCGAACTGGAAGATCATCCTGGACAACTACAACGAGTGCCTGCACTGCCCGACCGTGCACCCCGAACTCGTGCAGCTGGTGCCGCTCTACCGCAGAGGGATGGTGATGGACCCCGACC
>JBDTXD010000177.1:0-3870 GCA_040006375.1 Actinomycetota bacterium | reverse complement strand
CCTGAGCCCAGCAACACCGCCCCATTCAGCTATGGGTGCCCAGATGCCGATACCCCCGGAAACAAGGGGGTAGGCATGCCAGGCACGCTGATGGTGGCGGCGGTATCGGTGTTCGTGTTGACCGGTGCCGCGGTGCAGGCATCTCCGGCGTCTGTGCGGGCCGTCCCGGTATCGGTGCCGGGGACGTCGTGCACGGTCTTCCCTTCGAACAACGTCTGGAACATGGACGTCTCGAAGCTACCGGTCAGCGCGAAGTCGAAGATGTGGAAGCGATCGGCTGACGCCGGCACCACGCTGCTCCATCCGGACTTTGGCCCGCCGGACTACGGGATCCCCTACGACGTGGTGAACGGCGCCACGCACTCTTTCACCTCGGTGAAGTTCCAGTACAAGAGCGAAAGCGATCTCGGTCCCTACCCGTTCGACGGATCGACCACCGTGGAGGGCGGGAGCGACCGGCATGCGTTGATGGTGGACTCCTCCGACTGCACGCTCTACGAGCTGTTCCACGCGAGCTGGAACGGCGGGGTGCCGACCGCTGGGAGTGGCGCGATCTTCGATCTCACCTCCAACGCCCTGCGGCCGGCCGGCTGGACCAGCGCCGACGCCGCGGGTCTGCCGCTCTTCCCGGGCCTGGTCCGGTGGGACGAGGTGCAGGCGGGGCATATCGACCATGCCATCCGCTTCACCGTGGACTGCAGCACCACGTCCTACATCTGGCCGGCGCGCCACCAGGCGGGCGTGTCGGACCGTCGATGCCCGCCGATGGGTGCGCGGTTCCGCCTCCGCGGTGGGTTCGACCTGACGGGGTTCAGCACCGACGCCCGCGTGGTACTTCGCGCGATGCAGCACTACGGGATGATCATCGCCGACAACGGCAGCGACTGGTACTTCCAAGGGACCGTCGACCCCGCCTGGACGAGCGGCCTCCTCGACGAACTCAAGACGGTCCATGCCAAGGCGTTCGTCGCGGTAAACGAGTCGGGATGCAAGGTCTCCTCGGACTCGGGGGCGTTCGCGTACGGCCCGTCGTGCCCGGCCCCGTGACCGGCGCGGGGTTCAGCTCGCGAGCTTGAGGAAGTTCTTCACGATGGTTGGACCCTCCGGCGTGAGGATGCTCTCCGGGTGGAACTGGACCCCGAACCGGGGGAGCTCGCGGTGTTGGGTGGCCATCACCAAGCCTTCCTCGGTCCATGCGGTGAGTTCGAGTTCGCCGGGGAGGTCGTCGCGGGTGACCACCAAGGAGTGATACCTGCCCGCCTCGAACGGGTTGGTCACGTTCTCGAGGATGCCATGGCCCTGATGGATCACGAGGGACGCCTTCCCGTGCACCGGAGCCGTTCGGTCGACGTGCCCGCCCGCAACGATCCCGAGCGCCTGGTGGCCGAGGCAGACGCCGAGAACAGGGGTTTCCGGCGGGAGGAGACGGAGCAGTTCGGTGAAGACACCGGCGTCCTCAGGGCGGCCCGGCCCGGGTGAGAGGATCACGGCCGAGGGACCGAGTCCCACCAGCGTCTCCGCGGTCTCCGCGTCGGACTTGACGACCTCCGTTGGGTGGCCCAGAGACTCGACGAGCTGAACGAGGTTATACGTGAAGCTGTCGTAGTGATCGACGACCAGGATCATCGGGAGGCTCCTTCCGTCCCGCCCAGGCTATCGCCTGCCGGCGCGACGGCCGGAAGCAGCGCCGCCGCCTTTGCCTTCGTCTCCGTGAGCTCGCGCTCGGGGTCCGAGTCGGCGACGATGCCCGCGCCGGACTGCACGTAAGCAGTGCCGTTCGTCACCACCGCGGTGCGGATCGTCAGGCAGAAGTCCAGATCGCCGGCGAACGTGAGGTACCCCACCGCGCCCGCATACGGGCCGCGCGCCGTGGGTTCGTGTTCTGCGATGAGTTCCATGGCGCGGCGTTTCGGCGCCCCTGTCACGGTTCCGGCGGGGAACGTCACCGCGAGCGCGTCGAGCGGCGTGCACCCTTGGGCCAGTTCTCCCTCCACCGTGGAGACGATGTGCATCACCTTCGAGAACCGCTCCACGACCATGAGCTCCGTCGGTTGGACGGTGCCGGGCGTGCAGACCCGTCCGATGTCGTTACGAGCCAGGTCGACGAGCATCGCGTGCTCGGCTCGTTCCTTCGGGTCGGCCAAGAGTTCGTGCTCCATCAAACGGTCGCGCGCCTCCGTCTCCCCACGCGGCCGTGTCCCCGCGATCGGACGGGTCGAGACCCGCCGGCCCTCGACCCGAACCACCGGTTCGGGCGAAGAGCCCGCCAGCTCCATCCCCAGCATACGAACGAAGAACATATAGGGAGCCGGGTTGCTGACCCGGAGCCGCCGGTAGATGGGGTAGCCGCCCTGCGGCGCCGGGAATCCGACCCGCCGCGCGGGGACCCCCTGGAAGATGTCGCCGGCGAGGATGTGTTCCTTGAACGACTCCACGATCTCGCGATAGCGGGCATCTTCCATGTTGGGTTCGCCGGTGTCCTGCGTACCCGGTTGGGCATCGACGATCGGCGCGAGGGCGGGCGGCACGGCTCCGCTGACCCGTTCGCGCATCGACTCAAGGGCCGCGACCGCAACGTCATAGCCGCCGGCGGAGGCGTGCGCGATGAGGATGAGCCGCTGCTTCCAGTGGTCGAACACCACCGCCCGATCGATCACGAGGAGGCCGATCGGTGGACATGGCGCCTCGTCGGCGTGTGGTGCGGGATGACCGTCCAGGAGTTCGGCGGCTTCGTAGGACAAGCACCCCATCAACCCGCCCGTGAGGGATGGAAGGCTCGGTTCGCGCGGCGCACGTAGCTGCGCGGCGACCGCGGCCAATGCCTCCCTGGGCGGTAGATCCTTCGGGATGTCGAGCGCGAACCCCGGCCGCACGGGACCCTCGAGTCGGACGCCGTCCCGGTCCGCCACTACCGTGGCCGCAGGATCGCCCGCCACGAAGGAGTAGCGGCCCCAACGCTCCGAGCGTTCGACCGATTCGAACAGGACGCCGGGGCCCTCGCCGGCCAGGGCAGGGAACAGGCCAACGGGCGTGGAGACATCGGCGAGCAGTTCTGCCCAGACGGGGACGAGCGGCCACTCGGTGGCCTGCGTATCGAACTCGTCCTTCGTCGGGCGGATCTGCAGCTGCGGCTCCATCTGGTTCACCTTTCCTGGCAGTCAGCGTCGTTGACGGAAACATCGAACCCCGGGCTCCACGAGCCCGGGGTTCGCGCGGATCGGTGATTCCGGTCAGGCGCGCGAGGACACCGGGCTCAGGGAGCCCCAGCGCCACAACCAGCGGGTGCCAACCGACTTCATGCCGGGATTGTGGCCGCTCAGGTGTTCGTTCGTCAATCGAGGCATACGTCGTCCGCTATCCTGACGCCTCCATGCGGCTCTCCAAACTCTTCGCGCGCACCCTCCGAGAGGACCCGGCGGAAGCCGAGGCGCCCAGTCACAAGTTGTTGCTTCGGGCGGCGTTCATCCGCAAGGAGATGGCGGGGATATACACAACCATGCCCCTTGGCCTGCGCACCGTTCGCAAGATCGAAGCGATCGTGCGAGAGGAGATGGATGCGGCGGGCGCGCAGGAACTGCGGATGCCGATCACGATCCCGGCCGAATCCTGGCAGCAGACGGGCCGCTGGGAGGCATACGGGGACGAACTGTTCCGGCTGCAGGACCGCCACGGGCGCGAGATGCTTCTGGGCCCCACCCTCGAGGAGGTGGTGACTCCGCTAGTGGCCGACGAGTTCCCGAGCTACAAGGACCTGCCGGTCAACGTGTATCAGGTCGAATGGAAGTACCGGGACGAGTTGCGTCCGCGATACGGGCTGCTCCGTGGGCGGGAGTTCTACATGAAGGACGCCTACTCGTTCGACCGGGACCA
>JBDTXD010000176.1:0-3884 GCA_040006375.1 Actinomycetota bacterium | reverse complement strand
CCGGATCGAACGGCAGCGCGCCGACGGCCAGCGGAGCGGGACCACCGGGTCGGGCCGCTACGGCGCCGAGCGCATCTGCCACCGCCAGCGGAAGTTCGTGCGGCGATCCTTGGACGGTGACGGCGGTCCCGTGCCCGGACACACCTATCCCCGCCCGTTCGAAGAAGAAGTCTCCGACCCCTCGGTAGGTGGCGAGGAGATCGAACGCGGGACCCAGTTCGGATACGACGGCCCGCATGGTGATAGTCACACAGCGTCCGCGCGTGTTGCGACGAACAGCTGTGTGAGCCCCCCGGTCAGTTGGAAGCGGTGGGCATCAGGGAAGCCGGCGAGCTGCAGCATCGCGCGGATGCCACCGGGCGGAGGCAAGTACGCCATGGACCGCGGCAGGTAGGCGTACGCCGAGCGATCCGAGAGCAGCCCGCCGATGAACGGCACCACGTGGTCGAAGTAGACGCGGTGTCCGGCGCGGAGCACCATGTTGTCCGGCCGGCTCGCATCCAGGAGCGCGATCCGCCCGCCGGGCCGCACCACGCGGGCCAGCTCGGTGAAGAACTCGCCGAGGTCGACGACGTTGCGCAGGGCGAACCCACAGGTGGCCCCATCGATCGCGGCATCCGGCAGCGGAAGGCGGAGGATATCGGCCTGCACCAGAGACGCGGGCGTCCGCGCCGCGAGCAGCATGCCGAGCGAGAAGTCGAACCCCACGGGTCGAAGCCCGGCGCGCGCGGCCTCCCGGCAGAGGTCACCCGTCCCGCACGCCAGATCGGCGACGAGAGAACCGGCCGGAAGGTGCAGTTCCCTGACAACACGCTTGCGCCACCCCGCGTCCATCCCGAACGTCATCACCCGATTCACCAGGTCGTAGCGGCCGCTGATCGTGTCGAAGAGGCCGCGAACCGCGCGTGCCTTCTCCTCGCCCTCCGGCAGCGGGGGCGAACTCACGGCGCCGCGTCCTCGATACGGCCCTCGGCGACCTCGAGCAGCACGCGGCGGAAATGGTGGGAGACCAGGCTGGTAACCGCTGGGAGCAGCTCGCTGAAGGCCTCGACCATCTGGTCAGCGGCTCCCTCACCGTCGCCGGCCGTGTCGCGGATCGGCTTGCGCACATGCTGATCGAAGAGATCGACGGCACGTTCGGCCAGACCGCGCATCGCACCGTCGGCCTCACGCGCCAGGCTCAGGAGGTCCCCGAGCGGCAGCCCGAACTCCAAGAGCCGGAGCGCCGTGCGCACGAGTTCGATGTCGCCGGTCGTGTAGCGGGTGCGCCCGTCGACCTGGCGGCCCAGCCGGATGCCCTCGCGCTCGACGGACTGGATCAACGAGGATGGGACTCCGCTCCGGGCGGCGAACTCATCGAGTTCCAGCAGCTCCTCCGCGCGCTCGCCCCGCTCCGCGGCGACGGCGGCGGCAAGATCTGCGTCGGCGGCCCCCAGCTCACCGCGCACCACGCGCTCGATCGCGGCAAGCGTCAGTCCCTTCTTCTGGAGCGAACGGATCTGCCGGATCCGTTCGGCGTGCGCGGGGCCGTACCACGCCACGCGGCCCTCACGTTCGGGCTGGGGAAGGAGGCCGAGCGACTGGTAGTAGCGCACGGTGTCGACGGATACGTCGCACGCGCCTGCGAGCTGGTCCACGCGATACCTCACGACCAGCCACTCTACGAGTGTTCGCTCGAAGGGTCCATGTGGACACTCCCCGGGTCGGAGCGCGCGGTCCGGCGTACGATGCGCGCCGTGACGAAGACCGCCGGTAGGCTGAGCCTCGCGACCGTGTTGGTGCTGGCCACAGTCACGTTCGGAGCAGGGGTCGCGTGGAAGTCCTATTGCGCCGGCGGCAACTGGAGCGACACGCGTCAGTACACGACCGCGTGTTACTCGGACATCATCCCGCTGCTGGGTACCGAGCAACTGACCGCCGGCCGGCTGCCCTACATCGACGCCTGCGCCAAGCAAGACGCGGCGGGAAACGACCTCCCCCTCTGCGACGAATACCCGGTCCTCACCATGTACTTCATGAGAGTCGCGGCGAGTCTTTCCGGCCCGAGTGCGGCCGGCTTCTTCTGGACGAACGTGGTGATGCTCTGGATCTGCGCGATGGTGGTGGTCGCGTGTTGCTACCTCCTGGTGGGCCGCCGGGCGCTCTACGTCGCGCTCGCCCCGACGCTCCTGCTCTCGGGCGCCCTGAACTGGGATCTGTTCGCGATCGCGCTCTCGATGGTGGGCGTGCTGGCGTTCTTCACCCGTCGTGACACGAGATCGGGCGCGTGCCTGGGGCTCGGCGCCGCGGCGAAGTTCTTCCCCGCATTGCTCGTGATCCCGCTGGTCGTGGACCGCGTTCGTTCGCGCGAGGCCGACCGTGGCATCACGATGGCCTGGTCGGCGGGCGCGGCCTGGCTCGGCGCAAACATCCCGTTCGCCCTGCTGGGCCTGGTCGGCTGGTTGGAGTTCTTCCGCTTCAACTCCTCGCGCGGAGCCGACTACGACAGCCTCTGGTACATCGCCTACCGCCTGGTGGGCGGGCACGCGTATGACCACACGAAGCTCATCAACCTGGCCTCAGCGGCCGCGTTCGCCGGCCTTGTCGCCCTGATCTGGGTGCTCAAAGCCCGCAAGCATCCCACCTTCGCGCGCTGGACACTCTGCTTCCCGATCCTGGTGGTCTTCCTCCTCACAAATAAAGTGTATTCACCGCAGTACAGCCTGTGGCTCCTGCCGTGGTTCGCCCTTGCCCTGCCCAACATCTGGGGGTTCGCCGCCTTCCAGGTGGCCGATGTGCTGGTCTATCTCACCCGCTTCAAGTGGTTCGCCTCGCTCTCGGGGGTCCCCGGAACCTCTGAATGGGTGTTCGAAACCATGCTGGGGCTGCGGGCTCTCGCACTCATCGGATGTCTCGTCGCGTGGGTGTGGTTCCAGGCCCCTGCGCTACCCATCCGAGCATCACCTGTAGCCGCGGGTGGCAAAGGGGGCGAAACCGAGCGCGATTCCGCGCCGATACCCGTATGAACTCCCACGGAACGCGCCTTGGTGGGCACGGCACCCGAGAGGGGTTGCTCCTCACCGGATGCCTTGCTGGTTGTAGGATGGCGCGAACCGTCGGCTCCACGGAGGAAACGTGACGATCAGGGTTGCGATCGCGGACGATCATTCGCTCGTTCGGCAAGGGCTTCGCCGCTACCTGGACATGGCCGACGGCATCGAGGTCGTAGGCGAGGCGTCCAACGGCAAGGAGCTCATGGAGCTCGTGGCCGAGACGGACCCCGATATCGCCCTCGTGGACATCCGCATGCCGGAGATGGACGGGCTCGAGGCAGCTCGCGAGCTCCGCGACAAGCACCCGAAGGTGGGCGTGATCATGCTCACCGCCTATGACGACCGGCAGTTCGTCGTGGAAGCCGTCCGGAGCGGGGCCCGCGGGTACGTCCTGAAGGCTCGCGACGCCGAACACCTCATCCAGACCGTTCGGCTGGTCGCCGGCGGAAACATGGTGATCGATCCCCAACTCGTGGTGGCGCTCGCCGAGGAGCTCTCGACTGCCAAGGAACGAGATCGCCGGGCGGAAACGCTCACGGCCCGCGAGATCGAAGTCCTCCAACTCCTGGCCTTCGGTCACACCAACCGCGATATCGCCGAACGCCTCTACATCTCCCCGGACACCGTCAAGACCCACCTGGAGCACATCTTCGAAAAACTCGGAGCGTCCGACCGCACCGCAGCCGTGGCCGAGGCGCTCCGACGCCGGCTCATCGAATAGACCACCGCTGCGAACCGCTGGGACCGGGCTAGTTCCTCCGGTCAGGTTTCTCCCTCCGGCCGGGTGATGGAGCCACGGCCCCGAACCCGCCATCATGGTCGCCGATGCCCCAGCCAGTGACCCGCCAGTTC
>JBDTXD010000175.1:0-3897 GCA_040006375.1 Actinomycetota bacterium | reverse complement strand
CAGCACCAGCGGGGAGACAGTTCGGGGCCGAAAGGCGCCGCCCTTCCCGTATCCACCGGCCCCGGGTCGCGCTGTCAACACGGCCGCGCGGCGGTAGCCTTCGGGCCAACATCCATCGCGCCAACACCCTTCGCGTTTAGGAGGACCCGTGACGAGTATCCAGATGCGAACAGAACTCCCCGGTCCACGTTCACGCGCGCTCATCGAGCGGAAGGAGCGCGTGGTCGCGGACCCGATCGACCTGCACGTGAACGCGTTCATCGACCACGCCGAAGGCGCGCTCATCACGGACGTCGACGGCAATCGGATGATCGATCTCTCGAGTGGACTCGGTTGCCAGCTGGTGGGCTACTCCCACCCCAGGGTCGTCGAGGCAGTGCAGGAGCAGACCGCTCGCTTCAGCCACACCGACTTCTCCGTGGTGCCGTACGAGTCCTATGTGGAACTAGCCGAGCGGCTCGCCGCGAAGGTGGATGGGGACCGCAAGGTGGCGTTCTTCAACTCGGGCGCCGAGGCCGTGGAGAACGCCATCAAGTTCGCCCGGGCGGCCACGGGGCGTCCCGCCGTCATCAGCTTCGAGGGCGCGTTCCACGGGCGCACGCTCATGACCATGTCCCTCACCTCCCGCCATCGCCCGTACAAGACGGGGTTCGGTCCCTTCGCGCCGGAGATCTACCGGGTGCCCTTCAGCTATCCCTACCGGGCCCCCGATCCCGAGCGGAGCGGCACCGAGGCGCTGGAGGCTCTCCGCCGGGCGTTCACCACCGTCGTTGACCCCGCCACCGTCGCTGCGATCATCTTCGAGCCCGAGCAGGGCGAGGGAGGTTTCGTCGTTCCCGCACCCGAGTTCCTCCCGGGCGTCCAGGCGCTCGCTCGCGAGCACGGCATCCTGACCATCGCGGATGAGATCCAATCGGGTTGTGGCCGCACCGGTCGCTTCCTGGCGAGCGAACACTTCGGGCTCGATCCGGACATCGTGGTGCTGGGCAAGGCGCTCGGCGCCGGCGATCCGCTGTCGGCGGTCGTGGGCCGCCCCGCCATCATGGACGCGCCCGGCCCGAGCGCGATCGGCGGTACCTACGTGGGGAACCCGGTCGCCTGCGCCGCTGCCAACGCCGTGTTGCAGATCATCGACGACGAAGGCTTGATGGAGCGAGCCGACTTGGTCGGCAAGACCATCCGCGCCCGGTGGGAGGACATCTCCTCGCAGATCTCCTCGGTCGGCGAGATCCGCGGTCTGGGCGCCATGATCGGTGTTGAGATGGTGAAGGACCGCGCGACGAAGGAGCCGGATGGAGCCTTCGTCGGCAGACTCATGGCGGAAACCCAGCGGCGCGGCGTGATCACCGTGAGTTGCGGTCTGTATCACAACGTCCTTCGGCACCTGGTTCCGTTGGTGATCACCGACGATCAGCTGGACGAATCGCTCGGCGTGCTCGCGGAGTCCGCCACAGCCGCGCGCACCTGACGTGCGCGCGCTTGCGCAGATCGAGCGCGAGATCGTCGGATGCCGCGCGTGCCCGCGACTGGTCGCCTGGCGGGAACTGGCGGCCAGGGAGAAGGTGGCGCGGTTCGCCGATCAGGAGTACTGGGCCAGGCCCGTCCCGGGCTTCGGGGACCCGGCCGCCGGCGTGCTCCTCGTCGGGCTCGCGCCTGCCGCCCACGGCGGGAACCGAACCGGGCGGATCTTCACCGGCGACCGGAGCGGCGACTTCCTCTACGGGGCACTCTACCGAACCGGGTTCGCGAATCAGCCGACCTCGGTGGCACCGGGCGACGGCCTGCGCCTCGCCGGTGCCTTCGTGAGCGCGGTGAACCGGTGCGCACCGCCCGGCAACAAGCCGACCCCCCTCGAACGCGACACGTGTCTTCCCTTCCTGGAGCGTGAGATCCGGGCGCTCGGCGGACTCCGGGTGGTGGTGGCGCTCGGCGCGTTCGCCTGGGACGGGGTGCTCCGAGCGCTCGCGCCTGGCGCGCGGCCGAAGCCCCGGTTCGGGCACGGGGTGGAATCCGAGATCGATGGACGAACCATGCTCGGCTGCTTCCATCCCAGCCAGCAGAACACGTTCACCGGCAAGCTGACCGAGCAGATGATCGACCAGGTGCTTACCCGCGCGGCGGAGCTGGCGGACCGGCCGGGCTAGGGGCCGGCCCCTCGTCCTCCGGCGGCGTTCTTCCCCGACGCGCGGTTGCCCAGTTGTGGAGTCGGCGCATGACCGGGATCCGGTCGAACTCCAGGATCACCAACACGAGGACCGAGGAGAGCGCGCCCAGGACGTAGAGGCCGAGCCCGGCCATGAGGCCGACCGCTGCCACCGTCCATATCGCCGCCGCGGTGGTCAGACCGTGCGCGGGTCCCATGTCGCCTCGCCAGATGATCCCGATCCCCAGGAATCCGATCCCGGCGGCGACCCCGGAGAGGATCTGGCCCCCCGTTGTAGGAAAGATCTCCGCCGCGAAGGCCCCGAAGGCCGCGGCCGCGACGGCCACCAGTGCGAACGTCCGCTCCCCGGCCGACTTTCCCCGGGCCTCCCGTTCGAGCCCGATCACGAACCCGAATATCGCGGCCACAGCGAGACGGACGAACAGGGACAGCTGGGGCACCACGTCGTGCACTGCAGTCCTCCCTTCGTTCCGGGGCAGCGGTTGCGAGCCGAGCCTAACGCCATTCGCCCGTATCCTGAACCGCATGGGCAGACATGGGATGTTCGCGGCGCGTCCCGAACAGGAGAAGCGCGACATCAAGCCGCAGACCGTGCGGCGGGTGATCGCCACGTTCCGTCCCTACAAGGCGAAGGTATCGGTTGTCGGCGTGGCGATCGTGCTCACGTCGGCCCTGGGTGTTGCCAACCCACTCCTCATCGTCAAGGTTTTCAACAACGCGCTGTTCGCCGCCAACAACAGCTGTGGGGGCCTGCCGTGCCCGAATCTCCCACTCCTCTACAAGTACGTCGGGCTGATGATCGCCATCCCGATCATCACCAGCATCATCGGGATCGGTCAGACATACCTCGCGAACCTCGTCGGGTTGCGGGTGATGCAGGACCTCCGCAACTCCCTCTACCGTCACCTCCAGTTCATGCCACTTCGGTTCTTCACGACGACCCGTACAGGGGAGATCCAATCCCGGCTCGCCAACGATGTCGGTGGCGTCCAGAGCGTCGTGACCGACACCGCCTCGAACGTCCTCGCGAACATCGTCGTCATCATCTCCACACTCATCGCCATGCTGGTCCTCTCGGTGCCACTGACACTCCTGTCTCTCTTCCTGACGCCCCTGTTCGTCTGGCTCACGGTTCGGGTAGGCAAGGTACGCCGAAAGGTGGCAACACTCACGCAGGTGACGATGGCCGACATGTCGGCCATCACGGAGGAGACGCTCAGCGTGTCCGGGATCTTGCTCGCGAAGTCCTTCGGACGCCAGCGTCACGAGATCGGCCGATTCGAGGAGGAGAACAGTCGCCTGACTGCCTTGTTCATCCGCCAGACGATGATCGGCCGCTCGTTCTTCGCGGTGGTCAGCACGTTCTTCTCCATCACGCCGGCACTGGTCTATCTGGTTGCCGGATGGGTGAACAACGGACACCCTCCCCGCCCGATCACGGCCGGGTTGCTCGTCGGATTCACGACGCTCCAATCGAGGTTGTTCTTCCCCATAGGCTCCATGCTCCAGGTCTCCGGCGATGTATCCGCCTCGCTCGCCCTATTCGACCGCGTCTTCGAGTACCTGGACCTGGATCCCGAGATCGTCGACAAGCCGGACGCGCTGGTGCTCACGTCCGCGAACGTCCGCGGTGACGTCGTTCTGGACCATGTCCGCTTCCACTACGACGCTCCGGCCACCGGACCCGATGGCGGCGTCGACGACGAGGACTGGATGGTTACGGGCCGGCCAGA
>JBDTXD010000174.1:0-3907 GCA_040006375.1 Actinomycetota bacterium | reverse complement strand
CGGTGTAGGACTTGGCGAGCGTCACGTTCTCCTTGATGGCCGCGAACACCTGGTCATAGCTCATCTTCAGCATCGACTCGCGTTGGACGTCGCTCGTAGAGATGAACGTGTGGATGCGCCAGCGGTCCGCGCCCTTCAGCGCCTCGGCCGCGCGCTCGATGTCGCCGGTCGCCGTGCGCGCGAGCGCCGCGATGACCGGGCCTTTCACGCTGGAGGCGATCTCCGCCACGGCGTCGAACTCTCCGGGAGAGGACACGGGGAACCCGGCCTCCAGGATGTCGACGTTCAGCCGCGCGAGCTGTTCGGCGATCTCGACCTTCTCCGATTTCGTGAGCGCGATACCCGGCGCCTGTTCGCCGTCGCGCAGCGTGGTGTCGAAGATCCGTACGTTGCCGTTGGTGCCTGTCCCTACGTCTCCTACGTTGCCATCACTCATTCTGGGGCCACCTTCTTGTCCGATTCCAACCAGGGCATCATCTGGCGCAGCTCCCGCCCCACGTTCTCCAGCTGGGACGTGCGCGCCTCGCTCCTAAGTCGGTCGTACTCGGGGAACCCGGCATCTGCCTCTGCGATCCAACGCTTGGCGAACGAACCGTCCTGGATGTCGGACAGCACGCCTTCCATCTCCTTGCGGACGTGGTCATCCACCACGCGCGGGCCGCTGATGTAGTCGCCCCACTCGGCGGTGGTCGAGACCGAGTGCCGCATCCAGCTCAGCCCACCCTCGTAGATCAGGTCCACGATGAGCTTCACCTCGTGCAGGCACTCGAAGTACGCGATCTCCGGCTGGTAGCCCGCGGCCACCAGCGTGTCGAACCCGTTCTTGATCAGGCTGGAGAGCCCGCCGCACAGCACCGACTGCTCACCAAAGAGATCGGTCTCGGTCTCCTCTTTATATGTGGTCTGGATGATCCCGGCCCGCGCGCAGCCGATGCCGGCGCCGTAGGCCAGCGCGCGCTGCAGCGCCTTGCCCGTCGCATCCTGATGCACCGCAACCAATCCGGGCGTGCCGACGCCCTGCTCGTACGTCCGGCGAACCAGGTGTCCTGGGCCCTTCGGCGCGATCATCGTCACGTCGATGCCCTTGGGCGGCACCACGGTCCCGAAGTGGATCGAGAACCCGTGCGCGAACATCAACATGTCGCCGTCCTCCAGGTTCGGCGCGATGTCCTCCGCGTAGACCTTGCCGTGGCTGGTGTCGGGGAGCAGGCACATGATGACGTCGGCCTCGATCACGGCCTGCGCGGTGTCGACCACGCGCAGCCCCGCCTCCTCCGCGCTCGCCCGGCTGGACGAACCCGGACGCAGCCCCACGCGAACATCGAACCCGGAGTCCTGCAGGTTCTGCGCGTGGGCGTGCCCCTGGCTGCCGAAGCCCAGGATGGCGATCGTGTCGGGCGTCAGCGCGGACGCATCGGTGTCCTTCTCGTAGTAGATCGTCGCCATCGGTCCTCGGTCCTTCCTGTCCTCGGTTTGATGCGGCGGGCTAGACCCCGCCGCCGTCCCACGCCTTGCCTTCGGTGCCGGTCGCCGCGCGCGCCGCCTTGAGCGCGCGCCCGCTGCTCCGGCTCCCGCGCGTGAGCGCGATGCGCCCCGTGCGAGCCAGCTCCACGATGCCGAAGTCGGTCAGCAGTTCCAGCAACGCGTTCAACTTCTCCGGCGAACCCGTCGCTTCCACCGTGAGTGAGTCGTGCGTCACGTCCGCCACGCGGACCCGGAACACGTCGCAGAACTCCAGGACTCGCGCCCGTGATTCGCCGGCCGCGCGGACCTTGACCAGCATGAGCTCACGCTCGACGGTCTCGGACGGCTCGTGCTCCAAGATCTTGATGACGTTGATGAGCTTGTTCAGCTGCTTCGTGATCTGCTCCAGGGGCTTGCGATCCACCTGCACCACGATCGTCATGCGGCTGATCCCGGGGATCTCGGTCGCGCCGACCGCCAGCGAGTCGATGTTGAACCCGCGCGCGGCGAACAGCCCTGCGACGCGCGTGAGCACGCCGGGCCGGTCCTCGACCATCACCGAGATGGTGTGCAGCGTCATGGCGCTCATGCGATCGGCGCCTCCGCGGGATCGTTGGCGGGCTTGAGACCCTCGGGCCCCAGGATGATGTCGTCGTTTGACTGCCCGGCCGGAACCATCGGGAACACCATCTCGCGCTGGTCCACGCGGAAGTCGATGACCACGCTCCTGTCGGTGATGGAGAGCGCCTTCTCGATGACGTTCTCCACCTCTTCCGGCCGCTCTGCGCGCAGGCCTACCGCGCCGTAGGCCTCGGCCAGCTTCACATAGTCGGGCGAGTCGAACCCCAGGTTCACCCCGCTGTAGCGCTCGCCGTAGAACAGCTCCTGCCACTGGCGCACCATGCCCAGCGACCCGTTGTTGATGATCGCCGTAACGAACGGGATGTCCTCGGTGATGCTGGTCGCCAGCTCCTGGTTGGTCATCTGGAAGCAGCCGTCGCCGTCGATCGCGACCACGCGCTTGTCCGGCATCCCGGCCTTGGCGCCCAGCGCCGCCGGCACGGCGAACCCCATGGTGCCCAGCCCGCCGGAGTTGATCCACGTCCGCGGGTGCTCGAACTTCCAGAACTGCGCGGCCCACATCTGGTGCTGCCCGACACCCGAGACCACGATGGATTCCGATCCGGCGGCGGCGTGCAGCCGGTCGATGCAGTACTGCGGCTTCAGCGGCCCATCGGCGGGCTGGTCGTAGGCGTAGGGGTAGGACGCCTTCCATTCGGCCAGCTGACCCAGCCACGCACGGCGGTCGGGAACCCCGCCGTCCTCGTCTTGACGCTTCTTCAGCTCGGCGGTCATCTTCGCGATGACGTCCTTCGCATCGCCCACGATGGGCACGTCCACGGCGCGGTTCTTGCCGATCTCGGCAGGGTCGATGTCCGCGTGGATGACCTTGGCCCCCGGCGCGAACGCATCCAGCTTGCCGGTCACCCTGTCGTCGAACCGGGAACCCAGCGCGACGATCAGGTCGCACTTCTGCAGCGCGGTGACCCCGGGATACCCGCCGTGCATCCCGGGCATGCCCAGACTCAGCTCGTGCGACTCGGGGAAAGAACCGAGCGCCATCAGCGTGGTGATGACGGGCAGTTCGCCCGTGGTCGCCAGCTTGTGCAGCTCCTTCGAGGCACCGGCTTTGATTACGCCGCCGCCCACGTAGAGGACGGGACGCTTGGCACTCATGATCAGCTTCACGGCCTCGACCACCTGGCGCTGGTTGCCCTTCGTGGTCGGCTTGTAGCCGGGGATGTTCACGGTGTCGGGCCACTTCCACGTGGTCTCGCCCACCTGCACGTCCTTCGGCAGGTCGATGAGCACCGGCCCGGGCCGGCCCGTCGAGGCGATGTGGAACGCCTCGCGAACCACCTCGGCCACCTCGCCCGGATCGGTGACCAGGAAGGAGTGCTTCGTGATCGGCATCGTGATGCCGGTGATGTCGGCTTCCTGGAACGCGTCGTTGCCTACGACCGGCGTCGGGACCTGGCCAGTGATGGCCACCATCGGCACCGAGTCCATCTTCGCGTCGGCCAATGCAGTCACCAGGTTGCAGCCCCCAGGCCCCGAAGTGGCAAGCGCCACGCCCACCTTCCCGGTCGCCCAGGCATAGCCCTCGGCCGCATGCCCGGCACCCTGTTCGTGCCGGCAGAGGATGTGCCGGATCGATGAGCGGAGCAGCGGGTCGTAGGCGGGCAGGATGGCGCCGCCGGGCAGGCCGAAGATCGTGTCGACGCCCTCGCCTTCCAGGGCTTTGAACAGCGCTTCCGCGCCCGTGACCTTCATCGCGATGCCACCTCCGTGCGCTCCTCGACGGGGCCGGTCTGGACCCGCTTCACGGTAGCCGACAACCGGTGGCTCAGGTTGCGGCAGGCCCGCTCGAATTCCCACGGTG
>JBDTXD010000173.1:0-3909 GCA_040006375.1 Actinomycetota bacterium | reverse complement strand
CATACCCCCGATGATCACGTCGGCGACCTCGGCGGGCGAAACCGCGAACGGCGCGGACCGCAACTCCACAGTCATCTTCGACCGCACGAACCCCGGACGGACGACCAAAAGCCTTACTCCGGTGGGCGCGAGCCGATCCGCGAGGCCCTGACAGAACACGTCGAGGCCTGCCTTGGACGAGCCGTAGACGTAGTTCGAGCGGCGGCCGCGCTCGCCCGCCACCGAGGAGAGCACGATGATCGATCCGTGGCCCTGTTCGATCATGCCGTCGGCGAGCGGCAGCAGCAATGAGACCGCGCCCAAGAAGTTGGTGCGCAGAACGTCGAGCGCATATCCTGGGTCGCGCTCGGCGCGACTCTGATCCGCGAGCACGCCGAATGACAGGACCGCCGCGTCGATGTCCTGCCCGAGCGCGAACATCTGCTTCACGAACCCTTGGTGTGTGTCGAGCGCATCCGCGTCGAACGCGATGGTCTCAACGGTGGTTGCGCCGGTCGCGCGAAGCGCGTCTGCCGCCGCGCCCAGATCGTCTGGCTTGCGCGCGGCCAGGATGACGCGACAAGCTCCCCGTTCCACCAACCGGTGCGCCGTGGCGAGCCCGATGTCCGATCCTCCGCCCAGCACTAGCACGCTTCGTACTCGTCCGAAGGCATCGTTCATACGGACACCCCCGCGGACGAGCGGTCGAGGTTCAGCCGTCGGGACATGTCTGAGCGGAGAAGCTGCTGTGGATCCACGCACTCGCGGACCTCGAGCCACCGGTCCAGGTCCGGGTACATCGCCGGGACCATCGCCGGGTCGAGGCGCGAATCTTTGGCTAGGTACACCCGTCCTCCCGCTTCGGCCACCTCGCGATCCACCGAGTCCAGCAGCTCGGCCACACCCGGGTCCCCGGCCGGGATGTCCATCGCCAGCGTCCAGCCCTCCATCGGGAAGGAGAGCATCCCCCGCCCCGGTCCGAATCGCTTGAGCACCGCGAGGAAGCTTGGGCACCGGGCTCGCGCGAGCCGATCGAGCGTCCCTCGGATGACGCCGTCCCCAGCGAACGGCACGACGAACTGATACTGGACGAACCCGCGCCGGCCGTAGATGCGGTTCCAATCGCCGACGACATCGAGCGGATAGAAGAACGACGTGATCGGCACGATCCGGCCGCGCTCCTGAGAGAGCGCTTTGCGGAACCACAGTTCGTTGAAGGCGCGCGCCGTGAGGGCCGAGGCGATGTCCGGCATGCCCGCGGGGACGGACGGCAGCGCGCGCGGACCGTACCGGAGGGGGGCAAGCTGGTGCGGGTGCGGAAGTTCGCCCGGATCGGCGTGATCACCGCGGGTCAGAACCGCCCTACCCAATGCTGCGCCGCGCGAGAGGCAGTCGATCCACGCGACCGAGTAGCGGTATCCCGCGTCGCCGGATGTCATCTTCGCCATGAGGTCGTCGATCCCGGCGCAGCGGTCGGTGTCCTGCCGGATCCGCGAGGTGGTGATCGGAAGGAGGCGGATGGTCGCCTGCGTGATCACACCTGTCAGGCCCATGCCGCCGAGCGTCGCGGCGAACAGGGCCGGATCGTTCTCGGGCGTGACGGTAAGTTCCGATCCGGCGGGTGTCACCAGATCGAAGGCCAGGAGGTGATGACCCAGGGAGCCCTCGACGTGGTGGTTCTTACCGTGTACATCGTTGGCGATCGCGCCGCCGAGCGTGACGAAGCGGGTGCCCGGGGTGACCGGAAGGAACCACCCCTGCGGGACGACGGCGCGCAGGACCGAATCGAGCGACTCGCCCGCCATCGCGGTAAGGGTGCCGGCGGTGACGTCGAGCGCCACGATGCCGCCCATCCCTGTCATGTCCAGAACGGTCCCCCCCGCGTTCTGCGCGACATCGCCGTAGCTGCGTCCGAGTCCGCGCGGGAGCACGCCGCGCGGGCCCGCGTTCTGGAAGGCGTGGGCGACCGCCGCCGACGACCCGGGCCTGATGACGGCGGCGCTGCTGGCCGCGGTCCGTCCCCACCCGTTCAAGAGCCGCATCTGTCCCGCCGTCATAGGTAGACACCGATCGCGTAGGCGACCAGCCAGACCAGCACGACGGCCTGGAGGACGTGGTCGGACTTGAAGACATCTTCGGGGGCGCCCGCGCCGCCGCGCTCGATGATCAGCGTGTACCGGAGCAGCGCGATCACGAACGGCGCTGCGGAGACCTGGCTCCACGCGACCCCGTCGATGTTGTGCGGGAACGCCTGCGACCACAGGATGTACGCCATGACCGCGACCGCGGCCGACAGCACCCAGACCCCGCGGAGGAACGACTCCGGATACACGGCTCGGCGTTCGAACGACTCGATGCCTTCCCGGTGCGCGAACCGCAGGTCGGCCATCCGCTTGCCCGCCACGACGAGCAGCGCGCCCGCCGACACCAGGATGAGGAACCACGAGGAGAGCGTGACGCCCGTCGCGGCTGCGCCGGCGACGGCTCGGAGGACGAAGCAGGCGGCGACCACCGCGATGTCGATGACCTCCAATCGCTTGAGCACCAGGCTGTACGCGACCGAGAGTCCCACGTAGGCCGCGACCACCTCGACGAACCCGAGCCCCAGGTACGTCGCAACCGCCAGCCCCGCGACCAACAGCGCGACCCCGAGCACGAGCGCGGGACGAACCGCGATCTGGCCCGACGCCACCGGTCGGCTTCCCTTCAAGGGGTGGATCCGATCAGCCGGGGCGTCGAGTATGTCGTTGACGATGTAGGTCGCGCTGGCCATCAGGCACAGGGATGCGAACGCGACACTTGCGCGCGATGCCACGGAGAACCCGGTGAGCAGCCCGGCCGCGCCGGGCGCGGCGAATACCAACAGGTTCTTCGCCCACTGCTTCGGGCGCAGCAGGGCGATGACGGGGTGGCGAGACAACGGTTTTGGCGGCGGCGTCGCCGCGGTGACGGGCTGAGAGGGAAGGATGAGGACCTCGAGGCGTTCGGGCAGCCCCGGTTCCTCTCTGTCGGTTGGCGGGGGGTTTGGAGAGCGGTTCACTTGCCGACTACGCTACCCGAGCGATGCTGCGACGACGGGTCCCATCGATCACCCCGAACCGAATTCAAACCTCGAGTGCTGTGGGAACAAAACGAGGTCGCTGCGCGGCGCAACGTCTCAGCGGACGCGGTTTTGAATCGCGGTTCAGCCCGGGCGTATGCTCACCGGGGGAGGTGGACCACCATGAGCACGTACCCGATGACCGCCGAAGACGCCGAGATCCAGCAACGAGCTCGAACGTTCGTTGACGAGGCATTGATCCCGTGGGAGCAGCACGCCGAGGAGAACGCGGGCCAGATCCCCGACGAGGTGCGCGAGAAGCACCATCGGATGGCGATGGATCTGGGTCTCTACGCGATGAACATGCCGAAGGATCTCGGCGGCACGGGCATGACGATGTTCCAACAGGTGTTGGTGAGCGAGCAGATCGGGCGGGTCACGAACGCCCTGGGCTGGTGCGTGCATACGCCGCCCGCATGGGCCCCGGCCGTGGTTAGCAAGATGCAGATGGACCGGTGGATCCTTCCGACCATCCGCGGTGAGATGCACGAGTGTTACGCGATCACCGAGGCCGGTGCCGGCTCCGATGTGGACGCGATCGCCGCAACCGCTCGCTGGGACGGCGACAACTACGCCCTGAGCGGGGAGAAGATGCACGTCACCTCCTACAACCACGCCTCCTACATGTTCTTCCAGGCGAAGATCGTGGGCGGGCCGAACGAGGGTGCCCATGCGATGTTCTTCGTCGACAAGGACACGCCCGGCGTCCGCCACATCCGTGACCCGAGGTACACGCACACCTACCCGGACACCCACGCGATGATCGCACTGGAGGATGTCCGCGTGCCGGCGAACCACATGGTGGGCGCCGAAGGCGACGGCATGAGCTT
>JBDTXD010000172.1:0-3911 GCA_040006375.1 Actinomycetota bacterium | reverse complement strand
CCATCGGCTTTGATGATCCGTTCGCGCGTTCGAACGCTCGACGTGCCGAGTCCCGCAACCTCCGCGCGGACCGTGATCGCCCCGTCCTCCTGCGTGAGCTGGTTCCGGAAATCGATCCCCACGTGCGCCAGCACGAAGTCCCACGCCTGCTGTTCGCCGAAGAGCTCAGCGGACAATCGGTCGCGCGCCTCCTCCAGATAGTTGAGGTAGACGCCGTTGTTCACGTGACCGTAGGCGTCCATGTCCCGCCAGCGGATGGTGATCTTGACCTCGCTCATGACGCGCGAGCCTACCGTGCGTCGGGTGGGTTCATCGAACCCGAACGGAACCCTTCCAGGTCCAGCGTCACGTAGCGGTACCCGAGCGCCTTGATGCCGGCGAGCACGCGCTCGCGCATCGCGTCGGCGGCCAGCCTGGGCAAGTCGGCGGCTTCGACCTCGATCCGCACCACATCGCCGTGCACGCGCACCCGGCACTGACGGAACCCTTCGTCCTTCAGCACCCGCTCGGCGCGGCCGACCTTCGACAACTCCTCCACACTGATCCTCACTCCGAACGCGAACCTGGACGATAGGCACGCGGATGCCGGCTTGTCCCACGTGGGAACACCCAGCTCCTCCGCGGCGTGGCGGACCTCGGCCTTGGTCATGCCGACCTCGACGAGCGGATGGCGGATCCCGTGCTCGGCGGCGGCGCGAAGACCGGGCCGGTAATCGCCGAGGTCGTCCGTGTTCGCACCGGACACCACGACGCGTCCCCCTGCCTCCTCCGCCACCCGGCCAAGCACGTCGTACAGCTCGGTCTTGCAGTGGTAGCAGCGGTCGATGTCGTTCGCGAGGTAGGCCGGGTTCTCGATCTCACGGGTCCGAACGGTCACGTGGGCGATCCCGAGCCCGCGGGCGACCCGGGCGGCCTCCTCGGCCTCGCCTGGGGCCAGGGACGGGGACACGGCGGTCACCGCGAGCGCCAGATCGCCCAGCGCCCGCGCCGCCACGGCGGCCACCAGCGTCGAATCGATCCCTCCGCTATAGGCGACCACGACACCTCCGGTCTCGGCCAACACCTGGTGGAGCCGATCAAGCTTCGAGGACACCGCTGTGGCAACCATGATGCGGGGATTGTCCCACGGCTCCGAGCGAGACCCCCAGAATCACGAACGGCCCGGCGGCTCGAGGCTGCCGGACCGTTCGATCGGAGAGAGGGGCTCCACCTTGCTTTCGGCGCTACCCGGTTGGCGGTTCGGGCCGGGTCGAAGGAAATCGTTGTGGTTCTGTGACGGCCGGGGCGGCGGGGTGAGGCGCCTCGGCTGCCGTCTCGGCGAGGCGGTGGTCCACGGCTCGATCTGCGGCCTGCGAGGCGGCGCGAGACCCCGTAACGGCATCCAGGAACTCCGCCCGCTCCAGCACCAGCAGCTTGACGGGGCCACCGGCAGTGACCGTCGCGTTGCGTGGGGCATCCCTCAGCAGGGCGATCTCGCCGAAGAAGTCCCCCGGCCCCAGGTCGGCGACATGGCGACCGGCGGCGGTCACGGCCACCGCGCCGTCCTCGATGAGGTAGAACCGGTCGCCCGGATCGCCCTCGCGGATCACGACCTCCCCGCCCCCTGCCGTCACGGGGATGAGATTGCGTGAGAGCCGTTCGACCACCGGCTGGGTGAGCGGATGGAAAATCGAAGTCGAACGCAGGAGCGCGACCCGTTCCGGGTCGGGGCCATCGCCAGCCGGTCGGCAAGGTTGAGTTGACGCCACGTGAAGATGGCCATCGCCGGGAGGAACGCGCCCGCTGCCAGGAACGCGCCCCGGCCACCGAGCAAGAGGACGAGCAGGGGTGCGGCCGCCGAACCGATGGTGAGACCGAGCATCGCGACCGATTCCTGCATGCCGAACACCCTGGCCAGGACGTCATCCTTCACCGCCCGCTGCAGCAGTGTCCGCCCGCCGACATCGACGAACGCCCGTCCCATGCCTGAGGCCAGCAGCAGGATGATCGCCTGAGCAGGGGCTGGGACCAGCGTCATCAATGCCAGGGGTAGACCCGTAACCAACGCGCCGACACCGATCGCGTTCGACAGGCGCCTGCGTCCGATGAGGGTGATCGTAGCGGCAGAGCCGAGGAGAGCGCCCAGCCCAAGGGCGCCGGTTAGGAGTCCCGGCCCCGATGACGACATCGCGAACACGTCGAGCGCGAGCACCACCGCCAGCACGTCCATCGATCCGATGACGATGAATTGCGCGCAGAAGTGGCCCATGATCGCGCCGGCGCCGGGGGTCCCGCGCAACTCTCGGAAGCCTGCCCTGGCCTCCGATACGACCGATCCCGGGTCCGTGTGGATCAGAGCTCGGACGCTGAGTCGCAGCGGAACCCCGATCGCCAGGGCGCTCGAGACGACGAGGCACGCGCCCATAAGCAGGAACACAGCGCCGGCGCCGCTGGTTTCCAGCAACACGCCCGTCACCACCGGTCCAACGAAGGTCGACAGACCCTGGATCGTGCTCGAGAGCGCGTTCGCAGCCGTGAGCGTCTCGGGTCGCTCGGCCAGTTCGGGCAGGATCGAATTGTGCACCGGTCGGATCAACGTGAGCGCGGCGTTGGCGAGCGCTCCCATCCCATATGCGATCGGAGCTGGAGCGTGCACTGCGAGAACCAGCCCGGCGGCAACCAGCGCTACCGCCATCGCCGCGTAGGCGCTCGCGAGGGCTCGGTTGCGGGGGATCCGGTCGCCGAGCACGGCGCCGAACGGCGCCACGAAGATCCCGGGGAACAGCTGCACCACCGCGACGATGCCGACCGTAGCTGCGCCGCCCCGCTGATAGGCGAACACCAACATGGCGATCCAGGTGGCCCACTCCGCCACGTTGAAGAACAGGAACGCGAGGAGCACCCGGCGCATGCCCGGACTACGTCCCACCTCGCGGAGCGCACGGGTCGCGTCGGACAGTGCCATCAGCGACGCAGGGGCTCGGGCATCGCCGCGATTGTCGACGGGTGCGAGGGCACGGTCAACCGGTCGTCAGAACGCGAACGGGGCCCCGAAGGGGCCCCGTTCTCGTTGCGCGAGAGTCGTTGGACCTAGAAGTCCATGTCTCCGCCGGGCATACCGCCACCACCACCGGGCATGGCCGGAGCCTTCTCAGGCTTGTCGGCGACGATCGCCTCCGTGGTGAGGAACAGCGCGCCGATCGATGCAGCGTTCTGCAGCGCCGAGCGCGTGACCTTGGTCGGGTCGATCACCCCGAACTTCAGCATGTCACCGTACTCTCCGGTCGCTGCGTTCAGCCCCTGGCCCGGATCGAGCGCGCGCACCTTCTCGATGATCACGCCGCCTTCCAGGCCAGCGTTGAAGGCGATCTGCTTGATCGGCTCCTCCAGGGCACGCCGGATGATCATGGCACCGGTGAGCTCGTCGCCCACCAGGTCGACCTTATCCAGGACGACCTGCGCATTCAGGAGTGCGACACCCCCGCCGGGGACGATGCCCTCTTCGACGGCAGCCTTCGTCGACTGCACGGCGTCCTCGATGCGGTGCTTCTTCTCCTTGAGCTCGACCTCGGTGGCCGCGCCGACCTTGATGACCGCAACACCGCCGGCCAGCTTGGCCAGGCGCTCCTGCAGCTTCTCGCGGTCGTAGTCGGAGTCGGTCTTCTCGATCTCGGCCTTGATCTGGTTGACCCGGCCCGAGATGTCCTCTTCCTTGCCGCCGCCCTCCACGATCGTGGTCTCGTCCTTCGTGACGACCACCTTGCGGGCGGTGCCGAGCAGGTCGAGCGTCGCGTTCTCGAGCTTGAGGCCGACCTCCTCGGAGATCACCGTGCCGCCCGTGAGGATCGCGATGTCCTGCAGCATGGCCTTGCGGCGGTCGCCGAACCCGGGGGCCTTCACGGCGGCGCTGCGGAACGTGCCGCGGATCTTGT
>JBDTXD010000171.1:0-3931 GCA_040006375.1 Actinomycetota bacterium | reverse complement strand
AGTGGGCGAAGACCGGGTCCCTGATGGCCTTCTTCGAATGGGGCGATTGGGACCGGGTGCTCCAGTGGGCGGACGAGGTACTCGCCGCCGGGCGGGATCTGCTGGACGAGACGTTGTGGGTGGTTGCGCGCGTGATGCGATCATGGGTGCTGCTCCTACGCGGCCGCGCGGGCGAGGTTGACGACTACGCCGAACTCGTCGCCCAGGCGCGCCCGCTCCGCGAGATGCAGGTGGTGGCCCCGACGCTGGTGGTCGGCGCGGCGTTGGCGCACGGGGCCGGCCGCGACGAAGATGCGCGCGCACTCCTCATCGAGTTCGAGGAGGCGACCCGCGACGTGGCGTCGGAGTACCGCGACGCGTACGCGGCCGAGGTCGCCCGCCTCTGCGTCGCGCTCGGGATCGCGGACATCGCGGAACGGCTCGCCGCCGCGCCGAGTGGCTCGTCCGCTCGCGACCGGCTCTACCTCCGGGCAACGAACGCGATCCTGGCCGAAGCCCGCGCGGATCTCGCGGGCGCCGAGGCCCTCTATGCAGAGGTCGCGGCGGCCTGGTCGGCGTTCGGCTGCCCTCGCGAAGAGGCCGAGGCGATCACCGGACGCGCGCGATGCCGTGCGCAGCTCGGCGACCCGCCGATCGACGGCGACGCCGCGCGGGCCGAGGGGATCTACCGGCGGCTCGGCGTTCCCGGTCGCGGCTGAGCGGGGCTAGTGGAGCTCGCGGAGTAGCGCCGGCGCGAGCTCACGCAGCGAGGGAACGGGCGAGGCCTCGTCTGGGTCACCCACGATCTGCACGCATACGTGGTCCGCGCCGGCATCCAGATGCGCGCGAACACGGGCTTCCACCGCATCGACATCGCCCCACGCGATCGCGGCATCCACCAGCCGGTCGCTGCCGCCGCCCTCCAGGTCTTCGGCGTACCCCATCCGACGCCAGTTGTTCGCGTAGTTGGGGAGCTCCAGGTAGTGGATCGCCCAGCCGCGCGCCAGCTCTCGGGCGCGCGCGGGATCGGTATGCATCACGACGCCCTGTTCCACGGCGAGCACGGGCTCGGGACCGAGCACCTCGCGCGCGCGAGCGGTGTGCTCGACCGGGACGAAGTAGGTGTGGGCACCCAGGGCGAGTTCGGCCGAGAGCCGCAGCATTTCGTCGCCGAGCGCGGCAAGGAGACGGCGCGGCGGAACCGCAGGCGCGGGCCATGTGTCCGTGGCTTCATCCATGCGATCGACGTAGGTGCGCATCCGGGCAAGTGGTTTCGTCCACTCGAACCCGCGGGACTCGGTCGTGTACTCGTGCCCGATCCCGATCCCAGGGACGAACCGGTCGCCGAACGCATCGGCCAGCGTGATCAGGCCGGCCTGCAGGACCTCCGGCTGGCGCGCGGTGATGTTCGCGATGCCGGAGGCCACCGTGATGCGCTCGGTGGCGTCGAGCAGCAGCGCCATGTGTGACAGCACATCGCGCGAACCACCGCCTTCTGGCACCCACAACGCGGGATAGCCCAGCTGCTCGATCCCCCGCGCGTCTTCCAGGAGGTCGCCGACCCGGCGGGAATCGAACGCGAACGTCCACGCACCGACGGGTCCAAGGCTGGCGCGAAGCGCGTCGTGCTGCTCTGACATGGCCCGCACGGTACAGGCGGCGCGCCCGGAACGGCCATGAACGGTAGCCTGTGCCGCGATGATCTCCGACAGCTCGAACCGACACGCGGACGCTCCGGGACGGCTGTTCGTCGGCTCGGAGGTGGGGACGCTCCGGCGCGTGATCCTGCACCGGCCCGACCTGGAACTGAAGCGGCTCACCCCGTCCACGGCCCGCGAACTCCTTTTCGACGGAGTGCTGTGGGTCCAGCGGGCACGGGAGGAACACGACGCGTTCGCGAAAGCGTTGTCTGATCGTGGCGTGGAGATCCTCTATCTGGAGGATCTCCTGACGGACGTGCTAGACCAGGAGGACGTTCGGACGGGCCTGGTGCAGAGTCTGGAGCACCGGCCGCTCGGCCCTACCCTGGGCCCGGCCGTCCGGGAATGGCTCGCATCGCTCCCCTCCCCGCACCTGGCAGAGCACCTCATCGCCGGCGTGACGTTCGACGAATTGCCGTTCAAGAGCGACAGCATGGTCGCCCGCATGCGCCGGGGGTTCGTGGTGCCTCCGCTCCCCAACCAGATGTTCACGCGCGACACATCCGCGTGGATCTACGGGGGGGTCTCGATCAACACGATGGCGATGGCGGTCCGCACGCGGGAGTCGCTGCACTTCCAGACGATCTATCGGAACCACCCGCTCTTCGCAGGGCATGATTTCCAGATCTGGAGCGACGACATCTCGGGGCCCATGTTCCTTGAGGGCGGAGACGCGCTGGTGATCGGCGCCGGCGCCCTGCTGGTCGGCATGGGCGAACGCACGCGCCCCGCCGCCGTGGAGATGCTCGCGCAACGGCTGTTCGACGCCGGCGCCGCCACGGAGGTCATCGCGGTCGAGCTCCCCACCCAGCGATCCAGCATGCACCTGGATACCGTGCTCACGCAGCTGGACGTCGACGCGTTCACGATCTTCCCCGACGTTCGCGATGCGATGACCACCTACGTGATCCGCCCCGGCGCGGACGGGCTCCTCATCGAGGAGGACGAGGACCTGTTCACCGCGATCGCGCGTGCCATGGATGTCCCGGTGATCCGGCAGTTCGAGACCGGTGGCGACCGTTTCCAAGCCGAACGAGAGCAGTGGGACGACGGCAACAACGTGCTGGCGATCGCCCCAGGCGTGGTCGTGGCCTACGAGCGGAACATCGACACGAATCGCCGGCTGATCGACGGCGGCATCGAGGTCATCACCATCGAAGGGGAGGAGTTGGGCAGAGGCCGCGGAGGGCCCAGGTGTATGTCGTGCCCCATCGAGCGCGATGCCATCTCGCGCTGACGCCCCGCCGAACCGTTCACGTGTCTGGTCCGTAGTACCGGGTGATGGGCCGTGTCCCACGGCCCGCTTCGAGGAGGCACTGATGCGTCGATCGCTATACGGCAAGGCTGCACTATCGCTCACCATGCTCGCAGCCGTCCTGCTCTTCTCCGCGTGCGCGAATGCATCGAGCACCCCCGCTGCGTCCGGTGGCACGCCGGCCGGCGCAGGTGGAGGTGTCGCCGTCTCGGCGAAGTTGGTACCCGGAGCCGGCAAGGTCCTGGTCACCTCGGACGGCATGACGCTCTACTACCTCAAGACCGAATCGAACGGTGCGATCAAGTGCACCGACACGTGCGCGACGGCGTGGCCACCGCTGCTTCTGCCCTCCGGGACGGACTCGGCGACAGCCGGTGGCGGCGTGACGGGAGAACTCGGCACCGTGGCCAGGCCCGATGGAGGCATGCAGGTCACCTACAACGGCATGCCGCTCTACACGTTCGCCACAGACACACCGGGGGTGGCCTCAGGTCAGGGCGTGGAAAACTTCTACGCCGTCGACGTGAACAACGCAGGCGGTGGGAGTGGCGGGCCAACGCCCACCGCGAGCAAGAGCAGCGGCAGCCACTACGGCTATTGAGCAGGGACGTTACAGAGCCTCCACAGGATCGCAACGAACCGTACCGTCTTCGGCGACATTGAGGCCGTAGGCTGTCGCGTATGCCATCGACTCGATCCGGCCGGATCTCGCGCGTACTCGTCGCGGTGGCCGCCTCCCTCTCGCTGCTGATCGGCGCAGTGACGGCCTACGGGTTGGTCGTCTATGAGAGAGGCAACAGGATCGGAACCCGGGACTTCCCTCCGATCCAGGGACCTAGCTCATCGTCTGGCCCGATCGTTCCGTGCACGAAACAAAGTTGCAACTACCTGATCCTCGGTTCGGACTCGCGAACCGGGCTGGACAATACCCAACAGGCAGCATTCGGAACGAACAACGACATCGGGGGATCGGCGCGCTCCGACGTCATCATGCTGG
>JBDTXD010000170.1:0-3935 GCA_040006375.1 Actinomycetota bacterium | reverse complement strand
TCGGCCTGGATGGTCTCGGTTCCCGCCCAATTCATCAGCTGGATGAAGTAATCCTGGATCTCGCGCCAGTTCCCTTCCAAACGGTCCTGCGCGTCGATCTGCTGGGCCCAGAGGTTGGGCGTGATCTCCACGGGGTCAGAGCCGATCTCGATCTCGAACGAGTCACCGAGCGAATGAGCGGGATCCGTGCTCATGACCAGGGTTCGCTTCCCCGCACGGGCGAAGCGAACAGCGGTGGCAGCGGCAACCGTAGTCTTGCCGACGCCGCCTTTGCCGGTGAACAGCAGCACACGCATGGAGCCAGCTTACGGGAGCCCGCGAAAGGCGGGAACCGGCTCAGTACAAGTGATTCAGCATGAACAAGAAGACGATCGTGTTCAGGGTGGCATGCGCCGCGATGCTCGTGATGAGGCTCTTCCTGCCCTCGTAGAGCGCGGACAGGATCAAGCCGTCGGCGAACGTGTTGAGGAGCCTGAAAGGGCTCCCATGCGCGATCGCGAAGCAGATCGAGCTCACAAGGGCCGCCGGCCAGTAGGCCCAGCGGCCCCGGAGGCCTCGGAACAGGAATCCTCGGAATAGCAGTTCCTCGCACAGCGGAGCTACCACTACGAGGATGAGACCGAAGGCGATGAGCCACCCGCCTCGGAACTCCTCCCCGATCTTCGGTAGATCCGGAGTGTGACCCAGGAACGCCCGAGCGATCACCAAGGTCACGCCGACGCAGATGATGGAGGCCACCCACATGCCCAAGCCTGACGCGATCCCGACGCCGATGTCGCCGGCAGCTCGGAGCCCGCGCGCGAACCAGGGTGGGCGCGCACGACCGGCTACGCGAAGCCACAGGAGAACCGTCACAGGACCAGCTGCCTCCCCGAGGATGCCATCGAGCGTCCCCGCGAACGCACCGTGCAGTCCGAGCAGCCCGTAGAGGAACAATATGCAGTAGTACGAGAGACCAAAGGCAGCCAGGAATATGACGAGTGTCTCGGTGAAGGTCCAGTCAACCCCAGGCCAACGCGGGATCGCGTTCGGTTCGCAGTCGGGCCGGGGTGGGAAGCTCAGCCTTTGGGCGACGGGGTCAGCCCATCTCCACGCGGCGCTTCAAGCGCTCGAGCGCGTTCTCGATGACCCGCTTGGCCCCTTCGGTCCGAAGGAATCCCGGAACCAGGACTCCCAGCTCGACCGCCAGCCGGTACACCACCTTGGTTCCACCATCGGGAAGGTCCGTGAGGAGGTATTCGCCACGGATGTCGCGGATGGTGCCGCGGGCCTCCTTCGTCGTCCACGAAAGGCCCGTATCCCCGGCCGCATAGATGTAGGACAACGTGTAGGCGGCTTTGCCCATCACGGGGACGTCCACCTCGAAGGCCACCTCCGTGGCACGTCCACCTTCGCCCCGCTGCCGAACCTCCACCTTCTGGACGTCCGCCCATTCCGGGTAGGCCTCGTAGTTCTCGATGACCTCGATGACGTCCTCGAGCGGCGCCTCGATCAGGATCGAACCCTCCGCGTGTTCCACGAGGCGAATCCTAGCGTCTGGCTGCGGTCATAGCGGTGATGGCGATCAATCCGATCGAAAGGATCAGCAGCCCGACGGTGACCCACAGCAGGGTCCGGGATGACACCAGTGGAGACGCGCCCTGCGCCATCCGGTAGGCCTCGGCCGCCGATCCGCCGTAGATGAGGAGCGTGGTCGCCGCATAGAGCAGCACCATGACGTCCTGACCGGCGGAATGGACGCCCGACAGGACCACGACCAGCAGCAGGATGAGTGAGAGCGTGAACAAGGTTCCTCGGGCCACACCGTCCGCGCCCCGCCCGATCTTGCGATGGCCTAGCCCCGGGTACAGGAGCGAGGCGGTGAGGGCCTCCTTCGGCGAGACCCGCACGGGTTGCTCGTCTGCCTTCATCAGTGCGGAGAACGGCGTACCGCAGCGCGCGCAGAGATTCAACTCGATGTCGTTGTCGAGTTCGCACATCGGGCACGGCCAGGTCAGGTGCGGCTTAGGCGCCGGGTCCCCTTCTGCGCCCCCTGCACCGTCCCGCATCTCCCCCGTGGTCTCGTCCGATCCGGCCGGCTCGTGGGTCACCTTGAGTCCGATCTTCGCGGCAAGCTCCTCGCTGGGGATGACGGTTGGCTTCAGTGGCGTGAAACATTGGCCGCACCATTCCGCGTCTGCGGTCACGAGGGCCCCGCACGAGGCACAGCGGGCGTCGTCCCTGGATCCTGGCACGGGTGGCGGGGAAGCCTCCATCGGCCAAGCGTACCCGTCGCCGGTCCCCCGGTGTACCACCTTGACCGATCAGCCGGCAGCTTCCTCGAGCCACCCAGTAAATCGAGCTGCCAGCCTGGGCCACGTCAGTTCGCGCTCGATCCGGGCTCGACCCGCCGCCCCCATCCGTCGAGCCAGCACCGGATCCGCCAGGAGATCGCCGATCGCCCTGGTCACCTCCGCGGGATCGGCCCCGTCCACCAAGAAACCTGTCTCCCCGTCCACCAGGGATTCCCCGGCGCCGCCGGAATCGCCGGCGACCACCGGCTTCGCGCACGCGGCGGCCTCCACGAACACCGCGCCCCAACCCTCCACCTCCAGACCCGCGAGCCGGTCGCGGCAGGGCATCGCGAACACATCGCCGACCGCGAAGTAGCGCGGAAGATCTTCCTCCGTCACCTCACCGGAGAAGAAGACCGAGTCGCGAGGAGCCTGGGCGGCGAGCCGGCGCAGGGCGGGTTCATGCGGGCCCCCGCCGACGATGAGGAGCGCGGCGTTCGGGATCCGCCGCTGGAGATCGGCCATCGCGCGGATCAGCACATCCTGGCCCTTGCGCATCACCAAACGGCTCACGCACACGACCAGCGGTCTGCTTCCGATCCCGTGTCGGATGCGCAGGTCTTCGGTGGCGAGAGCGGGATGGAACCGATCAACGTCGGCGCCCGGCGGGAACACCGAGACGGGAACCGCGCGCGGCACCGCGGTTCTGACCGTGCGCGCGACGAACGAAGAGCAGGCGGTGACCCGCGACGCCCGGCCGGTAGCGCGCCGCATGAGTGCGTGCGAGCCCGGGAGGAGCGACAGCCAGTACTCGAAGCCGTGAGCGATGACCAGGTATGGGATCCCCGATGCGGCCACGCGCGGGCCCAAGAGGGCAAGAGGGCTCGCCGCCCCGAAGACGACCACGTCGGCTTTCGTGTCTTCGATCACGTCGCGGACCCGATCCATGAACGCACCCGTCGGCCAGGCGAATGTTCCGTGCTCTCGGAAGATCCGATATGGCCGCGACGCATCATGCGCTGCGGCGCCGTCCCACCTGGGCGCAAGGACCGAGACCTTGTCCGGAGGCAGCGCGGCTGCTAGGGAACCGAGCATCCGTTGGATCCCGCCCACGCGCGGGGGGAAGTCGTTCGTGATGAGGAGTGTGCTCGGGAAGGTCACCGTGCCGATGATACGGTCGGGAGGGACCATGGAACCGATCTCGCAAGAGCAGCTGGATGCGCTCGAGGAACAGCGGGCGTTCGCCGACCTCTCAGCGTGGCGGAAGGTGCGCGTCCACGGAGGCGACGCGGGCGCATGGCTGCACGATCTCGTCACGGCCGACGTCTTGAGCCTGCACCCGGGACACGCGCGCCGCTCCTTGCTCCTTTCTCCGACGGGGCGGATCCGGGCGGATCTCACCGTCGCCCGAGATGAGGCATCCATCCTGCTGTTGCAGGCGCCGGACCAGCCTGACCACGTGGGGCTCCTCCTCGGCCCCTACATCCTGTCCTCCGACGTGCTGCTGGAGGACGCGACAACCTCGACCCTCCTGTTCGCCGTGCTGGACGGCGCCGCCGACAGGGTTGGCTTGCCGGGCCTCGAGCCGTCGGTCACCGGACCCGGTATGGATGTGATCGTGCAGAGCGGGAAGCCGGCTCGCCGGATCGAGGACATGCTGGT
>JBDTXD010000169.1:0-3971 GCA_040006375.1 Actinomycetota bacterium | reverse complement strand
GCAACGGCGAGGTCGTTCGCGTCGATCCACGGACCGGCGCGACCCAGGTGTGGGCCCGCGGCCCCGGGGGCGGCGAGCTGGACACGCCGAACATGCTCGCGTTCGACCGCGCCGGGCACTGCTACATCACCTGCTCTGGGGAGAACGGCGCCGCGAGCATCGTCCGCGTCGATCCCGACGGAACCGTGCGGGAGTGGACGACGTCCGTCCCCGCGTACCCGAACGGTGTGTGTCTGGATGCCGCGGGGGACGCGATCGTGGTGGTGGAATCTCACCGGCCCGCCCTGGTCCGGGTCCCCATCGAGGCGGACGGGGACGCGGGCCCGCCCAGGGTGATCGCCCTGCTTCCCGACACCGAGCCCGACGGCGTGGCCCTTGGAGCCGACGGCGCCTACTACGTCACGCTCTACCGGCCCGATGGCGTCATCCGTATCGACCCCGCCACGGGGGACGTGCAACCTGTCGTGCACGATCCACTCGCCCACATCTTCGACGCCCCGACGAACCTGGCGTTCGCCGGCCCGCTGCTGGATCGGGCGGTGGTGGCGAACGTTGGAGACCGGTTCCTTTCGATCGGCGACGTCGGGACCACCGGCGCCCCACTCGCCTACCCGGAGGGACCGTGAACGCAAGGGCCCGATTCGAGGGTCGCGGCGTCGTCGTCACCGGCGGAACGCAGGGGATCGGTCACGCCATCCTCGAGGCCTTCGTCGCGGAGGGAGCGGCGGTGATGAACGTCGACGTCCGCGGGGCGGACACCGGGCACACGCTCGTGACCGATCTCGGCGACCCGAAGGCAGCCGGCGCGGTGATCCCCGAGGCGCTCGCGCGGCTCGGCCGGGTCGACGTCCTGGTGAACTGCGCCGGCGTGCAGCCCGACGAACCGGCGCTCGACGTCACGACTGCCGACTTCGACCGCGTGTTCGCCGTCAACACGCGCGGCCCGTTCATCCTCATGCAGGACGCCGTGCAGCACTTCCTTACCCGCGACGATGGCACGGGCGGTGCCATCGTGAACATCGCGAGCGCCAACGCCATCCGCAACGAGTCGCCCGAATCGGTCTACAACGCGTCCAAGGCTGCCCTGATCGCGCTGACCACAGCGTTCGCGCACGAGTTCGGTCACCTGGGCGTGCGAGTGAACTGCGTGGCGCCGGGCGAAACCATCACGCCGGAGGCCGAGGCCGGGATGACGGACGGGGATCGCGAGCAGCTCGGGGAGTACCTGCAGCGCGTGCCGATGGGTCGCGCCGGCACGCCGGCCGAACAGGCCGCCGCGGTGCTGTTCCTCGCGTCCTCGGAAGCTTCGTTCATCACGGGGCAGACGCTCGTGGTCGACGGCGGGGAGCTGAGTGGAGATTGGTATGACCGGCGCGATCGCCCGCAGGCGTCGAACCGCCGGACAGAAGGATCGGTCGATCGATGACGGAGCACGACGATCGGATGACAACCCTGAAGCCGCTGCAACCGACCCGGTCCCTGGCCGAGGACGCCGCGGACATGATCCGGGAGCAGATCCTGGGCGGCGGGTTCGAGCAGGGCGAGCACCTGGTGGAGGCCCGTATCGCCGAACAGCTGAACGTGTCCCGTGGTCCTGTTCGGGAGGCGTTCAAGCTCCTACGCGCGGAAGGACTGCTCGAGGAGGAGCCGCGCAGGGGGACGTTCGTCGTGACGCTCTCCCCGGATGACGTTCGGGAGATCTATGGACTCCGCGCGGCGATCGAGGGCCGTGCAGCCCGCATGCTCGCGATGGCGAACGACAGCGCGGCGACCGCCGAGCTCCGTCGCCTGCTGGGGGCCATGGAGGACGCCGTCCGTGTGGGTGATGCCGCCGCTGTCTTCCGCCGCGACCTCGCATTCCACGACGGTCTCTGCCGTCTGGCCGGGAACGATCGCCTCCACGAGGTGTTCCTGCGCCACGTCCCGATGCTCAGGGCGTTGCTCCGGCTGGACGAACGCGTCTACCGGTCGCTGGACGAGGTGGCGAACGAACACCTGCCGTTGGTCGAGGCGATCGAGGGCGGCGACGCCGAGGCGGCCGCCCGCATGGCGGAGGCACACTGCGATCATGCGGGCGATCTCATCTCCGCGTACATAGAGGAGCGCCGCCGGTAGCAGCAGACAGTCAACTGTTGACAATCAGGAGGGGTCAGCGTAGGTTCGCGGTGATCCTGACAGGGGAGGGGAACGGTGATGCGACGGGTCCTGGTTCTCAGTGCGGTGCTGGCGTTCACGCTGGTTGGGACGGGGTCTGAGCACGTCGCTTGCGCGCCGGTAGTCAAGCCGATCAACAACATCTGGGGGTAGGTATGCAGAAGAGGAAAGCGCTGACGTGTCTCGGGGCTGCGATGTTCCTACTGGTCGCGGCGGCCTGCTCGAAGAGTAGTTCCTCAACGCCGGCCGTCTCGAACGGGACCCCTGCGCCGATCGCAGGGACACTCAGGCTCTTCTCCTACTCCGACGGGTTCGCGCCGGCGTATATGAAGGCGTTCCGCACGCAATATCCGAACGTGAACCTGAAAACGTCCGCATTCGGCAATGGGGACGAAGCGGTCGCGAAGATGCAGGCCGGGTTCCAGGCCGACGTCGTGAACAGCTGCGTCGATGAGAACACCTCCACGATGGTGCAGGACGGGCTCTATCAGCCGCTCGACCTGAGCCGGATCCCCGATTGGAAGAATATCTTCCCCGCCATGAAGACCCTGCCCGGTGTGGAGGTTGATGGCAAGACGTACATGATCCCGGTCGACGCCGGGACCGCCGGCATCATGTACAACGCCGACGTCATCACGACGCCGCCGACGTCATGGACCGATCTCTTCAACCCCGCGTACAAGGGCAAGGCCGCGATCGAGGACAACTCGACGACGGCGATCGACATCGGCGCGCTCGCCAATGGCATCACCGACCCGATCGCGATGACCAGCGATCAGCTGAGCACCGTCAAGGACTACCTCGTTTCGAATAAGAGCCAGTTCCGCACGTACTGGCAATCCGACTCCGATATCACGAGCCTGTTCAAGTCCGGCGAGGTGGTGATCAGCTCCGGCTACCCGGGGAACGCCCAGATCCTCCAGCGCGAGGGCTACAACGTGAAGTTCGTGGCGGCCAAAGAAGGTCAGATGCTCTGGACGTGCGGGTATGGCATCCAGACCGGCGCGTCGAACCTGGACGCGGCCTATGCCCTCCTGAACTGGTACCTCGATTGGCACCAGGAGTTGTTCGAGGCGAAGACCTGGAGTTACCAGGTGGCGAACACGCTTATCCTCAAGCACGCGGCCGCCGACCTGATCCAGCAGGCGTCGTTGGACGCTCCCTACAACTATGAGAACGCGATCCCTGCCAGCCCGCCTGCCGACCGACAAGCGTGGACGCAGGTCTGGCAGGAGGTGAAGGCGGCCTAGTGGGCGCGGTCGCCCCGACGGCACTGCCCGCGAGGTTATCCGTCCCACCGGCGTCCATCCGCCGTCGCCGCCGACTGGGCGTGGGGGGACGGGTGGCGTTCGTCGTGCTCACGATGGTGGTGCTCTACGGGCCGCTGGTGTTGCTTGCGGTCTTCTCCTTCAACAACTCCCAGATCATCTCGTTGCCCTGGGCCGGATTCACGACGAGATGGTATCCGGCGGCGTGGAACAATCCGGATCTGCGGGCCTCGCTCGTCAACTCCACGATCGTGGCGTGCATCGTCGCCCCGTCCTGTTTGGTCGTAGGGACGCTCATGTCGTTCGCGCTGACCCGATTCCGATTCAAGACACGCGGTCTGGTTGGAGGGCTGGTCGCCGCACCTCTCATCCTTCCGTGGCTGGTGATCGGCATCGCGGGGCTGCTTTTCTTCGCCCAGCTCCAGAAGGTCCTGAGCTTCTTCCACCTGTCGCTGCGGACCGTTGTGGCGACGCAGGTCGTCTGCACATTCCCGCTCGTAACGGCCATCGTCTCCGCACTGTGGTTCCTGCGCGGCAGCTGGAAAACCC
>JBDTXD010000168.1:0-3975 GCA_040006375.1 Actinomycetota bacterium | reverse complement strand
GTCGGGGACGGCTACCAGGCCGCCGACACCCCAGCGGACGCGAGTCCTGGGACCTATCCCAAGTCCACGGTCTACTATCGGCCGGATCCCCAACACCAGAACCAGTCTGACGCGACGTACACCGCCACGAAGTACTTCAACGGGGGAAAGGTGGCGAAGCTGACGCCGACGTTCCCAGGGGTGGTCAGCAACACCGCGCAGCTCGCGGTGCTGATCGGCAACGACTATCGCACCAGCTGCTGACCGCGGCTGCCGATTGACGTGCGGCACGTCCCATCCCTACGCTGACCTGCGGAGGAGCACATGCTCAAGATCTCCCAGAAGCTCGAATACGCCATGCGCGCCATGATCGAACTCGCCCAGCGCAAGGATGAGGGCGTCCTGGTTCCGGCGCGGGAGATCGCAGAGCGCCAGCAGATCCCGCTGCGGTTCTTGGAGCAGCAGCTGGGTGCCCTCTCCAGGGCAGGGTTGGTGGAGAGTTTCCGAGGCGCCGGTGGGGGATGCAAGCTCGCTCGGGAGCCGAACGCCATCACCGTTGCCCAGATCGCCGACGCGATCGAAGGCCAGATGTTCCCGGTGTTCTGCCTGGAGCCCTCGGATCACACGTGCTTCCAGGATTCCAGATGCGGTCTCCAGGGGTTCTGGGGCGATGTGGCTCGCGCCGTGGCCACGGTCTTCGAGGAGACGACGGTGGCGGACCTCGCGGCCCGCCACCAACAGATGACCCCCGAACAGACCCTGATCAGCCCGGAGTCGCTCCTGTCACGCTTGAGTTAGCCGGCGCCTGACGGGCGAAACCTTACTTGCCCTCGGCCTCGGCCTTGCTCAGGATCCGGGTGAGTTTGGTGCCACATACGCTGCACAGCCCTTGCGCTGCAGGGCGTCCATTCTTCAGGGTCACCACCGAACCTTCGAACTTGCGCTTTTCACGGCACTTCATGCAGTACGCCTCGTACTCGGCCACGACTGCCTCCTTCCCCAAGGTCGCGGGGGCGACCACCTTGCCGGGACACTCCTCCCAGCTTCAAGGCCGCCCGAATGGGCGGCCCCTTCGTGCGATGGTGGCCCCCCGGTAGTCACGATGCAAGCACCTACCGTACGTGATGGGTCGCATCCTCAGGCCTTTCCCCCGTACGATGCAACCCCGTCGACGACGTTCCCGAGCCGGAGGAGCCCTCGTGACCGAGATCGAACCGAACATCGACGCCCTGCTCTCCGAACACCGCGTGTTCGAGCCGCCTCAAGCCTTCCGCGATGCCGCAGTCGTCTCGGACCCAGCCATCTACGAGCGCGCGAACGCCGACTACCAGGCCTTTTGGGCCGAACAGGCCGAACAGCTCTCCTGGTCGAAGCCGTGGGACACCGTCATGGAGTGGACGCCCCCGTGGGTCAAGTGGTTCGTGGGAGGGCAACTAAATGCCTCGGTGAACTGCCTCGATAGACACCTGGAGAACGGTGGGGGCGAGAAGGTCGCCTACCACTGGGAGGGGGAGCCGGGAGATACCCGGACCATCACCTACCGGGACCTCTACGAGGAGACCTGCCGCTTCGCGAATGCCCTGCGGTCTTTGGGGGTGTCCAAGGGTGATCGGGTCGCCATCTACTTGGGCATGGTTCCCGAACTCCCCGTGGCCATGCTGGCGTGCGCCCGGATCGGCGCGCCGCACAGCGTGGTGTTCGGAGGGTTCAGCGCCGAGGCGCTGAAGGATCGGATCAACGATGCGCAGGCGAAGGTACTCATCACCGCGGACGGCGCCTGGCGACGCGGGTCGGTGGTTCCCCTCAAGGCGAGCGCCGACGAGGCGGTGAAGGATTGCCCCTCCATCGAGCACGTCATCACCGTCCGTCGCACCGAGAGCGAGCACGCCTTCACGCCCGGACGCGATCTGTGGTGGCACGACCTGGTTGCCGATCAGCCGGCCGAGTGCGAGCCGGAAGAGATGGACGCCGAAGACCTGCTGTATCTGCTCTACACCAGCGGGACCACCGGGCAGCCGAAAGGCATCGTCCACACGACCGGCGGCTATCTCACGCAGGTCGCCGCGACGCACCGGATGATCTTCGACATCCACGAGGACGACGTGTATTGGTGCGCGGCCGACATCGGTTGGGTCACCGGGCACTCGTACATCGTGTACGGCCCGCTTGCGAACCACACCACCAGCGTCATGTACGAGGGCGCTCCCGACCAACCCGACAAGGACCGCCTCTGGTCCATCGCGGAGACGTACAGGGCGACCATCCTCTACACCGCGCCCACCGCCATCCGTGCGTTCATGCGATGGGGAACCGAGTACCCGAAGCGTCACGATCTGTCGTCACTGCGTCTGCTGGGATCGGTGGGAGAGCCCATCAATCCGGAGGCATGGGTCTGGTACTGGACGTTCATCGGCGGCGAGCGGTGCCCGGTGGTCGACACGTGGTGGCAGACCGAAACCGGGGCCATCCTCATCTCACCGCTGCCGGGCATCACGCGGCTCACTCCCGGCTCCGCGACGCTCCCGTTCCCGGGGATCGAGGCCGACATCGTGGACGAGAGTGGCATGTCCGTGCCGCTGGGTGGCGGCGGCTACCTGGTGCTCCGTCATCCGTGGCCCTCGATCAGCCGCACGATCTACGGCGATCCCGACCGGTACGTGGACACGTACTTCGGACGGTTCGGCCACGATGTGTACGTCGCGGGTGACGGCGCTCGCAGGGACGAGAACGGCGCGTTCTGGCTGCTCGGGCGCATCGACGACGTGATGAACGTCGCGGGCCACCGGCTCTCCACCTTCGAGATCGAAAGCGCCTTGGTCGACAATCAGAAGGTTGCAGAGGCAGCGGTGGTCTCCCGCCCCGACGACCTCAAAGGCGAGGGCATCGTTGCGTTCGTCACGTTGAAGGGTGGGGTCGAGAACGACGGCACGACCGTCCAGGAGCTGCGCGATCACGTAGCGAAGATGATCGGTCCGATCGCGAAACCGGACAACATCATCTTCACGCCCGACCTGCCGAAGACCCGGTCCGGCAAGATCATGCGCAGGCTGCTCCGCGACGTGGCCCGTGGTGACGTGCTGGGCGACGTCACCACCTTGGCGAACGCCGAGATCGTCGAGGGCATCCGCCAACAGGCCGCTGCCACACCCACGGAGGATTGACGGTGTTCACCGACGCTGAGCGCGGGTTCGTCGCGCCGCGGCCGGTCGCGCGGGTCGCGACGGTCCGACCGGACGGGTCACCGCACGTCGTCCCGGTGTGTCCGGTGCTCGAGGGTGACCGCGTGATCTTCGAATCTGGTGCGGAGACAGAGAAGACTCGCAACCTCTCTCAGGAGGCGCGCATCTCCATCTGCTGGGACGAGTATGTGGACGACTGGGATGCGCTCTCGCAGGTCGTTGCGTTCGGCCGGGTCCGTGCGCTGGCGGGCCAGGACCGCGCGCACGCCGCCGCCTTACTGATCGAGAAGTACCCGCAGTTCCTGACGCAGTCCACGTTCGATGACGACGACACCGTCTTCGAGGTCGTGGTCGAGCGGGTCGCAAGCTGGGGCGTCTAGGGCGGTACGCATCACACGAATCTGTTGAGGAAGGCCACTATCAGTTCGACGTGGCGGATGGATTCCTGCGCGTCGTTGGCGTGGTGGCCGCCCGGGTAGAGGTGTACCTCGACTGGTTTTCCCCGGACCTTCAACGCATGCGCATGCACCATGACCTGGCCGATAGGGCACCGGCTGTCGTGGGTTCCCGCGATGATGAGGGTCGGAGCGGTGACGCGGTCCACGTAGGTCATCGGGTTCCGTTCCGCGTAGAGCTGTGGCAGGTCCATCGGCGTGCCGCCCATCACGGAGACGTCCCACGCCTGGAGCGGCGGCGCGCTCTCGTAGTGCGCCGCCACGTAATCACCGGCCGGGATGCCGGCGACGACCGCCTTCCAGCGGTCTGGGTTGATACCGGCGTTGAGGTTCGCGAGGTAGCCACCCCAAGACCAGCCCTC
>JBDTXD010000167.1:0-4050 GCA_040006375.1 Actinomycetota bacterium | reverse complement strand
CGATGTGCATGACCGACTCGCGGTGATCCGCGTCGCGGGCAGGCGTGACGCGCTCGATCCGGCCCGCATGATCGCGCACCGTGCCGACCACCGGGTGCAACACCTGCAGCGCCGCCAGGCCGCGGGCGCCCAGCTCTTCGACGACCGAATCGACCAGGACCGGGGAGTCGTCGGTGGTGGTCTCCAGCACAGAGCCGAACGCCTCGTAGCCGTCGACGGCTACCCCTGGATCGAAGACCCTGACCGCGTTCGGGGACCTGCCCCTGGAATCGGCGAACTCGAACGTGGACCGAACCTTGGCAAGCAGGATGTCGTCGGGCGTCTCCGCCAGATCCTCGGGCGCGAACCGGCGAGTGTACGCCTTCGCGAACGCCGAGAGCGCGTCACGCCGATCCTCGGGGACCTCCTGCCGGATACGGCTGATGAGCGCCTGGATCTTCAGGTGCGGCTCTGCCGCGGGCGGTGCGATGCCGGCGGTGGGTTGGGCCGTATCGATTCGCTGCTCCACGAAGGTTCATTCTGGCACGTCGATGCCGCTATCGACCGTGTGTGCACCGGCCAACCTCGGCGATCCCCGTGCACCGGCCTGTCCGGGAGGCGGCGGCATTTACAGGTGCCGGGCGAGTTCGACCACATCGGACGCGAGATCGTAGCGACCGAACTGGGGCATGACGTAGATGCCCGCAACACCCTCGGCGCGAAGGTCCTCGATCAGTTCCCCGGCCATCGCTACCCCTTCCCCTGAAGCCACTTCGCCGGCATCGGCCATCCGCGCCATGGCCGCGTCCGGGATCACGATGCCCGGCACCTCGTTGTGCAGGAACGTGGCGTGGCGGGCAGTCACCAAAGGGAGCACCCCGACGATGAGCGGCACGTCCAGCGACGCTCCCGCGAAGGCCGCATACGAGTCCCGGAGCCTGCGCAACGGCTCGAGTGAGTAGAGCGGCTGGGAGAGAAGGAATCGCGCTCCCCCGTCCACCTTCTTCTTCAACAGCCGGACCTCGCGGTCAAGGTCGGTGGCGCCGGGGGCGACCGCCGCACCGGCGAAGAAGGAGGTGGGTTCGCCGATGGAGGAGCCGGCACGATCCACCCCCCGGTTGAAGCCCTCGGTGATGAGGCTCAGCAGGCCCGTCGCGGTCACATCGACGTTATTCGAGCCCTGGGGGTAGTCCCCGATGGTCACGGGGTCCCCAACGCAGACGAAAAGGTTCCGGATGCCGAGCGCGTGAGCGCCAAGGAGATCGCCCTGCAGGCGCAGGAGGTTCCGTCCCCGGGTCGGGAAATGCAGCACGGTCTCCATCCCCGCCTGCTCCTCGATGAGCCGGCAGGCGGCCCAGGCGCTCATCCGCATCTTCGCCATCGGAGAATCGGCGACGTCTATGACGTCCGCACCGGCCTGGCCCAGCGTGGTGGCCGCTGCCACCAGCGTGGCAGCGCTGAACGAACGCGGTGGTTCCATCTCTACGGCGATCACCATCTCACCGCGGGCGAGCTTGGACCCGAGGCCCGTGAACGGCGCCGTGGTCGCCGGAGGATCGATGATCTCCGGCGGGCGCTCTGTCACGTCGAGCCGAACGCTCGGGGCCCGGTCGGTGAGCGCCCGCGCCATCGCTGCGATGTGCGCCGTGCCCGTGCCGCAACACCCCCCGACGATGGCGGCGCCCTCCTGGAGGAACGCGTTCGTATGTTCGGCGAAGTAGTCGGGCGTGGCCGGATAGACGAACCTGCCGCCGACCTCGGCCGGGCCGCCGGCGTTGGGCCGGACCATGAGCGGGATGCCGGCGGCGTAGGCGCCCATCGCACGGACGATGCGGAGCGCCTGGGCCGGGCCTTCGCCGCAGTTGACGCCGATCGCGTCGACGTCGAGTTCGGCCAGGCCTCGGGCGGCCTGCTCAGGGGTGGATCCGAGCAGGGTTCGGTCGTCCCGGGTGAAGGTCATGCTCGCTACGACCGCGAGGTCCGGTGCGCCTTCGCGCGCGGCGGCGACGGCCTGCTCCACCTCGCGAAGATCCGACTGCGTCTCGACGACCAGAAGGTCCACGCCGCCTTCCGCCAGGGCTGCGGCCTGTTCCCGGTACGCCTCCATAGCCTCGGCCGGGCGCACGCGGCCGTATGGCGCCAGCCGAACTCCGAGCGGACCGATCGAGCCGCCGACCAGCTTCGCGCCGGCGCGCCGGGCGATGGAGGCACCGGCTCGGTTGAGTTCGCCCACCCGGTTCGCCATGCCGTGGCCGTCCAGCCGGAACCGATTGGCCCCGAACGTGTTCGTGAGGATGAGCCGCGCGCCAGCCTCTACGAACGAACGGTGCACCAACGCGACGTCGGCCGGGTCATCGACGTTCAACGCTTCGAGGCACGCACCCACCGGCGCCCCCGCGGCGATCAACGCGGTGCCCATCCCCCCGTCGGAGAGCAGGGCGTCGCCCGCCACGAACACGCGGAGCTCGGTGCCGTTCACGGCCGAACCTCGACCGTATGCGAGAGGTCGACGACCGGCCTGAGCGTGGCAGCGACGGCGCAATACTTCGACTCGGCGAGCGACACGGCCTTCTCCGCCTTCGCCTGATCCACCACCCCGGTCAGGACGAACCGCATCTGGATCGAGCGGAAGATCCAGGGCGGCTCCGGGTCCTGTTCGGTGGTGATCTCAACCTCCAGCCCGCGGAGATCCTGGCGCTGCTTCTTCAGGATGACCACCGTGTCGTACGACGTGCACGCGGCAAGGGACAAGGGGAGGAGATCTGATGGCTTCGCGCCCGGACCTCTGACGTCGCCGCCGATCTCCAACGGCCTCCCATATGCGGTATGACCCAGGAATTGCAGCTCCTCGCCCGTCCATACCAACCGCTGTGTCCCCATGCGGTCAGTGTATGGCGTGGGCCAGACCGCACCCGCGGAGCCACGGGTCCTCACGCCCCGACACGAGAGAAGGTACCCTTCGAACCTCGCAGTTCCGCACGGGAGAGCCATGGCCAACCAAGATCTCAGCATCGTGATCGGTGAAGGCGCATCGGGCCGAAGCAGCCTCCTCCGCCTCGTCCTGGAGGGCGAAGGGTTCGAGGTTGCGGCGGACGCGGAGACCGCCGAGGAGTTGTCTAGGGCGATCGCAGCGCAGCAGCCCGACATCGTGGTGCTCGATGACGCGCTCGGCGTGGCCGGCCTGGAGCTCGCGCGGGCGATGGCCCCGAACGCCAAGTTCATCTTGGTCTGGCCGGCCGCAGTCCAGACCAACGGCGACGACGCTCGTGTGGATCCGGCCACGGTGGTCCGCGAACTCGGTCCCGCCATCGTCCGGGTCGCTGCGGTGTCGGCACCGAGCCGCGTGTCGGAGACGTTCGCGGTTCCAGAATGGACGAGCAAGGTGCGCAAGGATCCGGCGAAGCTGAGGGAGATCCTGGGGGACGGCCGGACGCTCCCGTCCAGACCGAGCGTCACCGAGATCCAGCGCAGGAACCGCGCGGACGCCGACGAAGAGGACGCCGCACGCCCGATCGTCGTTCCCGATATCGGCGGCGCCGAACGCGCGAGAGCCGTAGCAGGTGGCACCGTGTTCTCCTCAGCCGTCGGGCAGGGCACCACGTCCGTGCGTGTCGCCGGCGAGGCGCCGGGCGGCGGGCGGGGTGGCGGCCACGGCAACGGCGCCGGGAACGCGAACGGCCACACGAATATGCCGATTCATCACCACAAGGCCTGACACGCAGGCGGCGCGCCCAGCCCTCCGGTAGGCTCCCGGCATGCCGATCCAGAACGGGTTCCGCGCGCTGCGCCGTGTCCTGGTCCGCGAACCAGACGCGGAGGCACTCGCCGCCTGGCAGACATACAACTGGAGGGCTGCGCCGGACCCCGTCCGGATCGCGGACGAACACGCGGCCTTCCGTGCAGCGCTCACGGACGCAGGCGCGGACCTCGTGACGGCCCGGACGCAGGTTCCCGGCAACCCAGACGCCATCTACACGTACGACCCCACGCTCATGACCGACGCCGGAGCCATCCTCCTTCGCCCCGGCAAAGCCGGACGCCGCCAAGAGCCCGGTGCGATTGGCAAGGATC
>JBDTXD010000166.1:0-4060 GCA_040006375.1 Actinomycetota bacterium | reverse complement strand
GCGAGGACCATCGCCGCGATGGCGGCGACGATAAGGAGGACAGACGTGATCTCGAACGGGAAGAAGTAGGCGGTGAACAGCGGCTTGGCCAGCGCCTCGGCGGTCCCGCTCAGTGTCGAGGGCGGGACGTGGCGGCTGAACCCGATCCCCGCCCGCACAGCCAGTCCGATCTCGAGCGCCGCCCCGGCAGCCAGGGCGAGGCCCCCGATGCGCTGACCGCGGAGCCGCTCCCGCAGATCCTCGTGTTGGTCCACCCCGAGCAGCATGATCACGAACAGGAACAGCACCATGATCGCGCCCGCGTAAACGATGATCTGTACCGCGAACAGGAACGGCGCGTCCAGGAGGAGATACATCACGGCGATGCACATGAAGTCGACGATGAGGAAGAGCGCTGCGTGCACCGCGTTCCGCATGCACAGCATCCCGATGGCCGAGGCAACGGCCACCGGCGCGAACACCCAGAAGACGACGTTGTCGAGCGGCACCTAGCCCTCCCGGTCCACGGGATCGGTGCCGAGCGGGGGGGGCGGCTCCATCAGCCGCTCCTTCGTCCAGATGGCGTCCTCCCTGCTGGTGAACGCCATCTCGTAGTAGCTGGTGAGCGTGAGGGCACGCGTGGGACAGGCCTCGACGCACAGGCCGCACATGATGCAGCGCAGATAGTTCACCTGGTAGTCCTTCGCGTACCGCTCCCCCGGGCTGACCGGGTTCTCCGGGTCGTTGTCCGCCCCTTCCACCCAGATCGCATCCGCCGGACACGCGAACGCGCACAGCTCGCAGCCGATGCATTTCTCCAGGCCGTCCTCGTGTCGGTTAAGGAGATGGCGTCCGATGTGCGAACGCTCGGGCACGGGTGCGATGACGTCGGGATAGCGTTCGGTGTTGTCCTTGCGGAAGGTCTGCTTGAACACCGTGCCCATCCCCTTGGCGATGGCCCACGCCGAAGCGCCCATGCCCTGGGGAAGTTCCGTTTCCACGGCGGGTTCTGCGCCCTGCTCCTCGCGTGGCTCTTCCGTCACGACGACACCTCCTGCGTCGACTTCTGCATCACGGGGATGACGAGCGATGCGACCAACCCGACCCCCAGGATCACGGAGCCCGCGATGAGCGTTCCGCGCGTTCGGCCGTACCGGTCCGGGAACACGATGATGGCCCCCGTCGCCAACACCCAGAACAATCCGAACGGGATGAGGACCTTCCAGCCGAAGTTCATCAGGCGGTCATAGCGCATCCGGGGCAGGGTCCCTCGGATCAAGATGAGGACGTAGACGACAGAGGTGAGCTTGAAGAGGAACCACAACAGCGGCCAGAGCCAGAGTGCCCATCCCGGGTGCGGGCCGCGCCAGCCGCCCAGGAACAGCGTCACCGCGATGGACGAGATGGTGACGGTGTTCACGTATTCGCCCAGGTAGAACATCGCGAACTTGATCCCCGAATACTCCGTATGGAACCCGGCGACCAGCTCGGTTTCCGCCTCGGCCAGATCGAACGGCGGACGGTTGACCTCGGCCAGGGCACAGATCATGAATACGATGAACGCGGGGAACTGCGGCACGATGTTCCAGACGTGGGTCGCCTGGTACGCGACGATCCCCGACATCCGCAGCGTCCCCGTGTACATGAGAACCGCGACCAGCGCGAGACCCATCGCGACCTCGTAGCTGATCATCTGCGCCGTCGAACGGATAGACCCGAGCAGCGGGTAGTTCGAACCGCTCGCCCAGCCGGCCAGGACGACGCCGTACACGCCGACGGAGGTCATCGCCAAGATCCAGAGCAGTCCGATGTTCAGGTCCGCGAGCTGGAACGGGATGACCCTGCCGAACAGCGTGACGTGGGTGCCGAACGGGATGACTGCGAAGGCCAGGAACGCCGGGAACATTGCCAGGATCGGCGCGATCTCGTACACGACCTTGTCGGCGTTCGTCGGCGTGATGCCTTCCTTGAAGAAGAGCTTGATGCCATCGGCCAGTGTGACGAGGATCCCGCGCGGCCCCGCACGAAGAGGGCCGGCCCTGGTCTGCATGTCCGCGATGACCTTGCGCTCCATCCAGATATAGAGGAGCACGGCGATGAGCAGCCCGAAGAACACGACGACCACGCGAACGGACAGGATCACCCAGTCGACCCAGTTCACGCGGTCTCGCTTTCCGCAAGTACGTCGGCAGGAGCCAGTGTCACGCTGGTGGTGAAGGTTCCCGACAGCAGGGTGTTGGCGGCGAGTCCCGGCTGGTTGAACGGTACGAAGACCGCGCCCTTGGCGATGTGCTCGGTCACCCTGACGGGGAGTTCGGCCGAGCCGGCCGGGGTGGTCACGATCGCCGTCTCACCATCAGTGAGATCGCCGGCATCGTCCGGGTGGACCTCGACGAACGCATCCTCGCCCAGCGCGGCCTTGAGTTCGTCCGCGCCCTCACTCAAGCGGCCCTCGTCGACCAGCAGCGGGTACGTGAAGAGCCGGAGGCCATCAACAAGCGCCGGGGCGGTCGGCGGCTGCTCCGCCGCGACCGTGGCGGCGGGGCGCGCCGCAAGGAGGGACCCCATCTCCCCATGGAGCTCGTCCAGGGTGGTGAACCCGAGGTCTGCGCCCATCGCGCCGGCGATGATCGTGAAGATCTCCCAATCGGGGCGTGAGATCCCTTCGGTGGCCCTGACCGGGCGGATCCGCTGACCGCGGCCCTCCCAGTTGGTCACATGTCCGTCCTTCTCGACGAACGCGGCTGCGGGAAGGAACGCGTCGGCGTACTCGGCGAGCGATCCCAGCTCAAGGGACTGCACGATGCGAACGGGCACGTTGGCAAGCGCCCGGCGCGCGAGCGCGGCGTCCGGTGCATCCCGGAGCGGGTCCACGCCGATCAGGAACAGGACGTCGATCTCCCGGTCCGCGCACGCCTGCAGGATCGCCACCCCATCCCGGCCCGGCTCCCGCTGCACGATGGGTCCCCAGACGGACTCCACATCCGCTGCTTCCTCCATCGACCTGCCGCCCGGCAGCATCGAGGGGTGCACGCCGGCGCGGAGCGCTCCGCGATCGTTCGCCCGGCGGGTGAGCATCGTGAACGCTGCCCCGGTGTCGGCGGACACGGCCATGGCCGCGTCCGTCCCCGCGGCATCGAGGCGTTCTCCCGAGATGATCACCGCGGCGCCTTCGGCGTCGCGGAGCGCCTGGAGTGCGGCGGAGAGCTCGTCTGCCTGGAGCGCGGCGGCCTCGTCGCCGGGCGGCACCAGGACGTGGGTGGCCACGTCATGCAGCCGCGTCCGGCGCGGGTGGACCACCCAGATCTTCGCGCCGCGCCGCGCAGCCTTACGCAGGCGCAGGTGCAGGATCGGGATCTCTTGTTCGGCATCCAGGCCCACCACCAGGATGGCCTTAGCGCGCTCCAGCGCGGTGTTGGTCACGGTCATCGGTGAGGCGGCGGCCAGACGTTCGGCCCTGGGACTGCCCGGGACCCGCCGGTGGTCCAGGTCGTTGGTTCGCATGACCGTGCGGGCGAGCTTGGACAGTGCGTAGTAGTCCTCGTCCATGAGCCGGCCGCCGGTGAGGAACGCGACGCGCGCACCGCGGCACCACTCGGCGATCTTCCCCGTGACTTCACCGAAGGACGCAGGTTCCAGCCCACGATCGCGGATGAGCGGCGTGGTGACGCGCGTTTCCGCATCGGGGAACCGGTACGCGAAGCGCCCCTTGTCGCACGACCACGTGTCGTTCACGTCCAGGTTGTCCCGGGCCAGCTGGCGCACGACCTCCCCGCGCCGAAGGTCGACCTTGAGGTTGCACCCGGCGCTGCAGTGGGGGCAGACGCTGTCGGCGGTCGAGATGTCGAACGGCCGCGCGACGAACCGGTACGGGGTCGCGGTCAGGGCCCCCACCGGGCAGATCTGGATCGTGTTCCCACTGAACGGCGAGCGGAAGTCCTCTCCTGCGGCGATCGCGACGCGTTCGCCCGCGCCGCGGGCATACAGCTCAAGGAACCGGTCCCCGCTGATCTCGTCGCAGAACCGCGTGCAGCGAGCGCAGAGCACGCATCGTTCGCGGTCCAGGCCCACCAGGGGCGAG
>JBDTXD010000165.1:0-4081 GCA_040006375.1 Actinomycetota bacterium | reverse complement strand
TGTGAAGCCTCGCGATCCGGGGCCGGCGCGATGCGTCCGCAGGAGTGTAGGCCACTTGAGGTGTCCGAACACGTAACCGCACGGGTTTTCCGAGTCAGGATCCGGCCCGTCCGGCCGCCAGCTTTCGCATGTCGGCGACCCGGAACGCCTCAGACGGGAACCGCGCCGCTTGCTGCTCGGCCCAGTCCAGCGCCGCAGGATACTCTCGCAGGAAGACCTGCACCTGGATCGCCGTGAGGCGGACGTTCGGATCCCAGGGATGCCCGGCCACTGCGTCATCGATGACCGAACGAGCCTCGGCGGCAGCGGGCTCCGCCACGGAGGGATCCGCCGAGTGGCTGTCGGAGACCAAACGGAGGGCGAGGGCTTCCGCAGCCGACACCCGCCAGGGGGCAAGGTCGAGTGCGGTTCGATATGCCCACGCCTCGCCCTGGTCATCGCCCCAGCGCTGCAGGGTGGACGCGGTCAGCATCAGGCCGCTCACGGCGATCCCGACCACCATGACGCCCCCAGCGGCCCACCGCCACGCCCGGCGGATCGGCCTGGCCGCCTCTCGTCCCGGCCCGGTCGCGATCCCCGCGAACAGGAATAGCAGCGGGGTGAGCACGATGCCGACGGGCTCGAACAGCGCATATGCGGCGAGCGCGATCGCAGTTGCTAGTGCCCAAGCGCGCTCGGGTGGGGATCGGAGCGCGCGCGGTACCACCACCACGACCACCGTGAGCAGGGAGAGGAGTCCCAGGAGCCCGCTCGAGACCAACGTCTCGAGGAACAGATCATGGCCGTCCGCCCAGAGGCGGGTCGTCCTGGCAACGTCGCCGGTGGTGGCCGCGTGCAGGTAGACGCTCTGGGTGGTGCCCGGTCCCCAGCCAAGGATGGGCCGATCCAGCGCCGCGCCCGCGAGCACTCCCCACACGAGGAAGCGTTGCGAATCGGTCTCGCTGGCGCCGAATTGGCTGACGGCCCCCTGTGCTCCGTTCGAGGGCAGCAGCGGCTCGGCGGCCTGCCAGAGCGCGAGCGGTCCGAGCACCGCCACGCAGATCAGCACGGCGGTCCTGATCGATGGGCGGATTCGCCAGATCATGACGCCGCACATGAGGGGCGGCAGGAGCAAGGAACTCCGTTCGCCGAACGATGCGATCCCGAGCGCGACGACTGCGGCCAACCCCAGGTCCCGTGGGGAGACCCGCGCCCCCCCCAGGGCGGCTGCGATGCCTGCTGCCAGGAATGTTGCCGCGAAGAGCTGGTTCCCCAGGGTGGCGCCGATGGATGCGTCGTTGGCGACAACATGAACGAAGAGACCAGGGTCGAGCCTGAACGCGATACCGAAGACGGCCACGATGACGCAGACCCAGACGAGCCATCGCCGCGCGCGCTCCAACAGCGCCGCATCGATCCCCGGCCCGCCGATCAGCAGGACCGCGCTCGCCAGGACGATCAGGAAGCCACTGCTCTCCCCGGACTGCGACGCGGTGAGGCTGATACCGCGGTCGACACCGACGATCGCGGCGAGCAACGTCACCACGACCCAGGCAGTTGCGGCTTGCAGCAACCGCCGTTCCCCCGGCGGAGCGCCGAGCCACACCGCCAAGGTCCCACCCATCAACACGACGAGTTTCACATCGGCGAAGGGGGAGAGCGTGAAGGGCAGGAAGGCAAGCGGGAGGGCAGCGATGATCAGGAACACGCCGAGTTCAAGGGTCTTGGGCCGCGGGGACTCCATCGGTGGGAGACTATCCCCGAGTCGAACCCCGGCAAGACAGCCAACCGTTCGACCTTTGCCGGGACAACCGGGCGAACCCTATACTGAGTGCTCCGCAGGACCCCCACGCACCCGGGGCGACCGGTCCGAGGGGCGTAGCTCAATTTGGTAGAGCACCGGTCTCCAAAACCGAAGGTTGGGGGTTCAAGTCCCTCCGCCCCTGCAAGGAGCCCCATGAACCGAGAGATGAAGCGGCAACAGGAGCGCGCCGAGCGCCAGCAGAAGCGCGCCGGCGTCGAACGTCCGACCGCGCCGGCCGCCGGTGCTCGGGCCGCCGCCGTTCGCGAGAAGCGCAAGCGAACCTCGCCCCGTCAATTCCTCAAAGAGGTTCGGCTCGAACTCAAGAAGGTCGACTGGCCGACCCGCGAGGAGCTCGTCTCCTATACGGTCGTCGTGCTCGTGACCGTGATCGTGATGACCTCGTTCGTGTTCGCTCTCGACTCCTTGTTCATCCGGGCCATCTTCAACGTCCTCAAGTAGCGCGAAGGAAACCAGTGATCGACGACCCCACGCAGCCCACCGACATACAAAAGCCTGAAACACCGCCGACCTCCGGCGCGTCCGAGGCATCCGTTGATGTCCAGACGATGATCGAACCCTCTGAGAGGGCCGGCGAGGCCGAGGAGACGGTGGAAGCGGCCGTCGCTGTCGACGACACCGATGCACCGTCCGTCGCGACCCCCGAGGAGGCCGCCGAGGGAGTCGCCGACGTCCCGGCCGAACCGGTGATCGAGGTCGAGGACGCCGAGGATGTCGTCGCGCAGGCCGAGGCGATCGCGGCCGCCGAAGCCGCGGCCGCGGCCGACGCCGAGGCTGCCGCAGCGGCTGACGCCGCGAACCCGATGAAGGGCCCGGGCGATTGGTACGTCGTGCATACGTACGCGGGCTACGAGAACAAGGTCAAGACCAACCTGGAACAGCGCATCCACACGATGCAGATGGAAGGGAAGATCTTCATCGTCCACATCCCCATGGAAGACGTCATGGAGATCAAGGGCGGGAAGAAGCAGGTCGTGCAGAAGAAGGTCTTCCCCGGGTACCTGTTAGTGAAGATGATCTACGACAACGACTCCTGGTACGTCGTGCGAAACACTCCCGGGGTGACGGGGTTCGTCTCGGCGGGCACCGGATCCAAACCGACGCCACTCTCCAAGCGCGAGGTCGAGAAGATCCTCGTCGTCAAGAAGGAAGAGGCGGCCAAGCCGCAGTTCCGACTCGGGTTCGAGGAGGGGGATGTGGTCCAGATCATCTCTGGGCCCTTCGCCGAGTTCAACGGCACGATCAGCGAGATCAACGTGGACCAGAGCAAGCTCAAGGTGCTGGTCAACATCTTCGACCGGGAGACACCGGTTGAGCTGGGCTTCGACCAGGTGTCGAAGGCATAGGAAGGCAACGAGAACGACCCACCGCGCGAACGCGCGGTGGAGGACCGAGAATGCGGGAGGCCTCCGGGCCGTTCGCACCGCAGGAGGTGACGCAACATGGCACCGAAGAAAGTCATGGCGCTCGTCAAGCTGCAGATCAAGGCCGGCGCTGCCACGCCCGCTCCGCCGGTGGGAACGGCGCTGGGGCAGCACGGCGTGAACATCATGGACTTCTGCAAGCAGTACAACGAGGCGACCCAGCAGCAGGCCGGACAGGTGATCCCCGTCGAACTCACGATCTACGAGGATCGCTCGTTCACGTTCGTCACGAAGCAGCCGCCTGCCGCCGAGCTGATCAAGCAGGCGGCCGGTATCGAGAGCGGCTCGGCCATCCCGAACCGCGACAAGGTCGCCACCCTCAGCAGCGCGCAGGTCCGCACCATCGCCGAACAGAAGATGGACGACCTGAACGCGAACGATGTGGAGATGGCAATGCGGATCATCGCGGGAACGGCTCGCAGCATGGGCGTGGAGGTGCAGGCGTGACCGAGGCGGTAGGGGGAAAGCGCTTCCGGGCAGCCACGGACACGTTCGATCGTGAGGCGGAGTACCTGCCGCCGCAAGCGTTCAAACTCATGAAGGGATTCCCCGACGCGAAGTTCGACGAGACGGTTGAGGTCGCGTTCCGGCTCGGTATCGACCCCCGAAAGGCCGATCAGGCGCTGCGCGGCACGGTAAGCCTTCCGAACGGGACCGGAAAGTCGGTGCGCGTGGCGGTGTTCGCCAACGGAGACAAGGCGCGCGAGGCCCGGGACGCCGGCGCCGACGTGGTCGGTGGCGACGAACTGGTGGAGATCGTGATGAAGGGCGAGATCGATTTCGACGCCGCTATCGCCACACCGGACATGATGGCGGCCGTCGGGAAGGCCGGGCGCGTCCTGGGCCCGCGGGGTCT
>JBDTXD010000164.1:0-4108 GCA_040006375.1 Actinomycetota bacterium | reverse complement strand
GGCGACGGTCGCGGTCAAGACCGATATCGCCGAGATCGTTGAGGACGGGGTGGCGTCGGGAGCAGCGAGCACCTCCGGTGAAACGTCTGCAGGCGGGGGGTCACCGGCGGTCCAGTCTGCGGGCGTTGCGGCTTCTGGCGCCGGCGAACCTCCCGCAGCCACCTCCCATGCGGCGTCTGTTCCTGCGGCGCCGCAGGAGGAGGGGCCTCGGTCGCAGATCCTATCGCCGTTGGTTCGCCGGTTGGCTACTGAGAACGGGATAGACCTGGGATCGGTGGAGGGGACGGGAACCGGGGGGCGGATCACGAAGAAAGACGTGCTTGCGGTGGTGGCTTCGGGTGGACGTCCTTCCGCAGGCGGGCCGCCTGTGATGACGGGGGTGGCGCCGCCGGTTGCGCCGGCAGGTGCGGGGGCAGGGGAAGAGAGCGTGGCCGTCACGCATGTCCGGCGGGCGATCGCGCAGCACATGGTGGCGTCGAACCAGACGGCGGCACGAGCGTGGACCATGGTTGAGGTGAACGTCGAGAACCTGGTTCGGCTGCGGACCCGCGTGAAGGACGCGTTCCTCGACCGTCACGGGGTGAAGCTCACCTACCTGCCCTTCCTGACGCGGGCCACGGTCGATGCGCTCCTGGCCTTCCCGATGGTCAACGCGGAGTTCCGCGCCGAGGACATCCTCGTGCGCAGGTACGTGAACATGGGGATCGCCGTCAGCTACGACGAAGGGCTCATCGTCCCCGTCATCCGTGGCGCGGACGGCATGAACTCCGTGGGGATCGCCCGCGCGATCGCCGATCTCGCCGCGCGGGCGCGTTCGCACGAACTCAAACCCGAGGATGCCTCGGGGGCGACCTTCACGATCACCAACCCCGGACCATATGGGTCTCTCCTCAGCGTTCCCATCATCAACCAGCCGAACTCGGGCATCCTGTCCATCGACGGCATCCAGAAGCGTCCCGTGGTGGTGGAGGAGGATGCCATCGCCGTACGGCACATGGTCTACGTGTCGATGTCGTGGGATCACCGTGTGGTGGACGGCGAGATCGCGACCCGCTTCCTGGCTCGCGTGAAACAGAACCTGGAGACGTGGGACTTCGCGGAGGATCTGGGGCTCTAGGTGATCCTCGGGCGCAGCGGGTGGATCTTCGCGCCGGACCTGCCGGTCCCCTACGACGACGCGAACGAGTGGATGCACGGCCTCGCGGAGCGCCGGCTGGCGGATGAGATCCCCGACACGCTGCTCCTGCTCGAACATCCACCGGTGTTCACGGCGGGCAGACGCGCGAAATCCGAGCACTTGATCTGGAGCGCGGAAGAGGCGTCTGCGCGAGGTGCCGACGTCCGCCACATCGACCGCGGAGGCTCTTACACCTTCCACGGTCCCGGCCAGCTGGTCGCCTACCCGATCCTAGACCTGGGTACCACGCCGGACGCCGCTGCCCACCTTCGTCGCATGGAGGAGATCGTGATCCGCGCTGCCTCTGAGATCGGCGTCGCGCTGGAACGGCGCCCCGAAGTTCAAACGGGGGTCTTCGCAGGCCCCGACAAAGTCTGCGCCATCGGGGTTCGGCTGCTCCGCGCCCGCATCAGCCTGCACGGGTTCGCCCTCAATTGCGATACCAACATGGACTGGTTCGCAGGGATCATCGCGTGTGGACTCCCCGACAACGGCGTGACCTCGCTCTCCCGCCTGGCCGGCAGGCCGGTCACCGTGGCTGAGATGCGCCCACTGGTCCGGCGGCACGCAGCCGATGTGTTCGGGGTGACGTTCGAGGATGCACCGCGAGGAGCGCGCACCGCGCCGACGACCGCCGGAACGCGCGTCTCAGGCTGACCCGCGAGATCCGCGGTCAGAACAGGGCGTTGGTCAGACGCCTCCGGTAGTCGGGCACCAGCGGATCGTCCTCACCGAGTACAGCAAACACATCCAGCATCGCCGCGCGAGCGTCGTCGCGTTCCTGGCCCAGCGCCTCGAGCATACCGTCGAGCGCCTCGCGCCATCGTCCGTGACCGGCTAACGCCTTCGCCTCACTGAGCGTGCTGCCGTGGGGCTCGTTCGCCCAGTTGCGCACGCGGATCGCGGCTTCCACCCGCTCGGCACCGGGGTCGGGCAGGTGTGGGCGAACGAGTTCGCGGGCCGCTTCGTCCTCGCCCCGGTCGACCAGGATGCGGGCCAGGCCCACGGCGGCGTCCTTGTTGTCGGGATCGGCCGCCAGCGCATCGCGGTAGTCCTGTTCGGCCTGCACCAGGTCACCGGCCTGCTCCAACGCCTGCGCATCCTCAGTGATGATCTCGGCCTCGGTCGGCAGGAGTGAGTCGACGAACCTATTGACCTCGTCTTCGGGATACGCGCCGACGAACCCCGTGACCGCCTCTCCGTCGCGGAAGGCGACAACCGTCGGGATACTCTGTACGCCGAACGCCGAGGCGACCGACGGGTTCGCATCCACGTCCAGCTTGGCCAGCAGGAACGCTCCCTCTCGCTCTCCGGCAACCTTCTCCAGCACCGGGCCGAGCGTCTTGCAGGGGCCGCACCACTCCGCCCAGAGGTCCACGATGACCGGCCTGGTCTTGGAGCCCTGGATGACGACCTCTTCGAAGGTCGCGTCGGTGACCTGAACGACGTGCTGTTCGATCGCGCTCATCGGACCGGGTGTCCTCTCGGTTGCGGGGTAGGCCCTCGGGTATCAGGCCAGTGTGTGGCACGGCCACCGTTGGTGACAACGTCCCGGCCCCGCCGCGTGTTCCGCGGAGCAATCGCGCGAGACTCGAGTCGGGAGCCAGATATGCCGAGGTAGAATCGGACGACGGAAGAGGAGGCATCGGTGTCGATGCGGGTTTCCGCAACTCAGCACGGTTCCCTCGGACTCTCAGCAGACGACCTCCGCGCGATGTACCGGATCATGGTCACCGCCCGCCTCCTGGACGAAGCCGCGCTCCGGCAGAACCGGATGGGCCGTGCGCCGTTCGTGATCCCCGGTGCCGGGCACGAGGGTTGTCAGATCGGCACGTCGTGGCCGATGCGCAAGGGGATCGACTTCTGGCTCCCCTACTACCGAGACCTAACGGTCGTGCTCGCGGCCGGGATGACTCCACGCGAGGTCTTCTTGGGCATCTTCGCCAAGGCCGGCGACCCATCCAGCGGCGGGCGGCAGATGCCCGCGCACTGGGGCTCGAACCGGCTGGGGATCATCAGTGGGTCCTCCCCCATCGCCACCCAGGTGCCACATGCGGCAGGGATCGCGTACGCGACCAAACTCCGGGGCGAGGACGTCGTTACGACCTGCTGGTTCGGCGAAGGGGCGACCAGCGAGGGCGACTGGCACGAAGGCCTCAACTTCGCGGGCGTCCATCGGCTTCCCGTGGTCTTCGTCTGCGAGAACAACCGGTACGCGATCAGTGTGCCGCAATCCAAGCAGATGGCCATCGAAGACGTCGCCGTACGGGCAGAGGGCTATGGGTTCCCCGGCATCGTGGTGGACGGCAACGACGTATTCGCGTGCTACGCCGCGATGGCCGAGGCACACGACCGCGCCCGGCGCGGCGAGGGGCCGACGCTGATCGAGTGCAAGACCTACCGGCTGCTTCCGCATACGTCCGACGACGACGACAAGACCTACCGGGCGGCCGCCGAGGTCGAAGAGGCGCGCCACCACGACCCGATCACAGAGTTCGGCGCATATCTACACGGGCAGGGCATGCTCGACGAGGAGCGCGAGGCCGAACTGCGCGGGGAGATCAAGAACGAGATCGAGCAGGCCATCATGAGCGCATGGGACGCGCCGGACCCCGACCCCGCCACGCTGTATGACCACGTGTTTTCAGGGGATGCGTAGGTGGTTCAAAAGAACGTCGTGACCGCCGTTCGTGATGCGCTCCACGATGAGATGGTCGCGGACGAACGCATCGTCTTCATGGGAGAGGATGTCGGCGCCCGCGGCGGTGTCTTCCGGATCTCCGCCGGCTGGATGGACGAATTCGGCGAGCAGCGGGTGATCGACACTCCGCTGGCTGAGTCGGGCCTGGTGGGCGTCGCGATCGGGATGGCCCTCAACGGTCTGCTCCCGGTGGCCGAGATCGAGTTCGCCGACTTCATCCACCCGGCGTT
>JBDTXD010000163.1:0-4121 GCA_040006375.1 Actinomycetota bacterium | reverse complement strand
CTCCTCCTGCCGATCGTGGCCGACGAACTCAACGTCCGGTCGGTGGTGTTCGCTGGATCCGTGGCCGGCTTCGGGCGTTGGCACGCGAAACCCAACTTCAGAACCCTCGGGCCCAAGCTCGGATCGCGGGTGAAAGAGGTCTCCATCGCCCTGGATGCCGACGATGGCGGCCTGGCGGGACGGCTCGCCCACGAGGAGCCGGTGAGCGTGGCGACCTCGGGAGGCGATATCACCATCGAGCCCACCGACGTAGATCTGACCCAAGAGGTTCGCAAGGGCTGGGGGGTCGCATCGGAGGGCGGCGTGACGGTCGCACTCGATCTCGAACTTACCGACGAACTTCGGCTCGAGGGGTACGCGCGCGAAGTGGTTCGAGCGGTGCAGGACGCGCGCAAGGCCGCCGGACTCGAGGTAAGCGACCGGATCGTGCTCGGGCTGGAGGGAGGCGACGAACTGGTGCGCGCGCTTACCGCTCACGAGGCGACGGTTGCGGGCGAGACGCTCGCTACCGACGTGCGAACCACATCGTTGGAGAACGCTGAATCCGACCGGTCCGTGGAGATCGAAGGCGCCGAGGTAAGGATCACGCTCCGTCGCGCCGGCTGAGGCCTCCCCGAGTGACACCGATCCAAAGCAGGATCAGCGCACCGGCTGCTGCAAGCAACGCCGTGAGTATGGCGTTCGTGCGATGGTCCCGTGCCAAGCCGATGACGAGCGACGCCGCAGAGACGGCCACCAACGCGGTGGCGGCTCCATAGAGGAGCGCCGCACCACGCTGACCGCGATCTGTCAGTCCTCACCCCAGAACAGCTCGCGAAGAGACCGGTCCTGGCCTTCGCCCGGGGCGTCGTCGTCACGCCGCGCCGACGCGGATGTCTTCTCCTCGATCGTGATCGGTTCCTCGACCTTGGAGATGGGAACCGTGGGCCGGGGGTCGGACTGCGGGGCCTGGGACGCCGGAGCGGGCGGTTTGGGAGCAGCCGGGCGTGCCTTGGGGGCGGCCGGGGCGGGCCCGGCGCCGGCGGTGGACGCCGATGGCTTGGCGGTCGAAGGACCATCTGCCCGAACCATGCCTTTCACCGTTTCCGCGTGGTCCTGCACCAACCGCCCCAGGCTCTGGAGGAAGGATCGCTCCTGCGCCAAGAAGGCGTTGACCGGCGCGCGTCCGCCGGAGGCGCCGGCTCCTGCCACCGCTGCGGCCCCAAGGGCGCCGGCCTGCGACTGAGCGTCCTTGATGATCTGTTCGGCCTGCCCGCGCGCTCGCTGGATGATCTCGTCGGCCTGGCGAGCGCTGTCGGCGAGGTCGGGGGCCCCCACCGGCGAACCTCCACCTTGCATCCGAAGTTTCCTGTTCTCCTCGACCATGGCGTTCATCGATCCAGTGACCTGGTCCAGGAATTCGTCCACATCGCGCATGCGGTAGCCACCGCTCACGCGAGAGACCCGGAATTCCTTCTGCTGGACGTCGGCGGGCCCCAGTGCCTTAGGCGCCGGGGCGCCGGCGAAGTCCGCAACGTCGTCGGTCTGTTTGTTCTTCATCGTCCCTCCCCACGAGAGCGGCAGTATCTCAGCAATGCAGCGCCTGCTGCACCACGATCACGATGACGAATGCTGCGAGCGCCGATCCGTCGATCATACGCACCGGTGGCAGGAGCTTGCGAAGCGGCCGAAGCAGCGGTTCCGTCACATCGATGATCAGATCGTGTCCCGCCCGTACCGGCCCCGAGACCGGCACCCGCCACCCTGCAGTCTCGGCCCAGCTCAGGATGACCCTGAGCACCAAGAGGATCCAGGTGATGGTGAGCGCGAGGCAGAGCAATCCCGACAGAGCCGATGCGATCATCGAGGCCAGAGGCTAGCAGCCCCGAGCTGGCGCGAGCTGGCGCGAACTCCGGGCGGAAGCGACTCAGAACTGGTTGTAGAAGGCCCCGCCGGCGATGCGCTCGCGCTCTTCGGCGCTCACCTCGACATCGGCAGGAGTGAGCAGATACACACGGTTGGCGACGAGTTCGATCTTGCCGTCCAAGCCGTAGACGAGGCCGGACGCGAAATCGACGAGCCGTCGGGCGATCGTGTCCTCGGTGCTCTGAAGATTCATGATCACGGCCGTTCCGTCCTTGAACCGATCGGCGACGTCGCGTGCTTCGTTGAACCGCTTGGGCTCTGATTTGTGGATGGAGCCCGACGGGGCGGGACGGGGTGATGCGTGCGTCAGGACGACCCCTTCCGTCGCGGAAGGGACCTCGCGGACGGCCTGTGGGCGCATCCGACGCACCGCTGTGGGCTCGGCCTCCGGCATCTCCTCGACGAAATCGTCCTCGTCCTCGACCAGACCCAGGTAGTTCAGTGTCTTCTTCCACACGGCGGCCATCACTTCCTCCCTGCTTACGTCGCTCGCGGACCGAACAACGCCGTTCCGATCCGCACCATCGTAGCGCCTTCCTCGACGGCGATCGGGTAATCCAACGACATTCCCATCGACAGGTCCAGTACATCGGGGTGGGTTCGGCGCAGGTCGTCTCGAAGGTTCCTGAGGCGCCGGAAGGACGCTCGCCCGTCCTCGGGGACCTCGGGAACCGGCGGGATCGTCATCAGGCCGGTCAGTCGAACCCCTGAAAGTCCCCGGACCAGCGCGGCCGCAGCCGGGAGGTCATCGGGGCGCACGCCCGAGCGTTCCTCCGTGAAGTCGACCTCGATAAGCACGTCGACCGTGCGGCCGTCGCGGTCGGCGCGGCCGGCGAGCCGGCGAAGCGCGCTCTCGGCTGAGACGGTCTCCACCACGCTGGCCAGGTCGGCGACGTGCTGGGCCGTCCCGCGCTGGAGCGTGCCGATGAAGTGCCAACGCGCGCCGGGCAGCGCAGGAGCCTTCTCCCGCAGTTCCGTGACGTAGTTCTCCCCGATGGCGGTGACCCCGGCATCCACCACCCATCGAACGCTCGCCGCGGGGATCGTCTTCGCTGCCGCGACGATGGTTACCTCGTCGGGATCACGATCCACGCCCGCAGCAGCGCCGGCGATCGAGGCGCGGATGTCGGCGAGGTTCGCAAGGACGTCGTCCTGTTGCATGGTCCGGCCAGGATATGGCCAAGGAGCGGGATGCGGATGGCCAAGGAAAAGGAAATGGATGAGGGCGGGGAGGTCCGTTCTCGGCCACGAGGCGGGGGAAGGACGCCTCGAGCTGGAACCTCCCCGCCCTCAGGTCCGCGCGGGGCCGCGCGGCGGGCGGGCGCGAGCCCGACCTAGCTCTTGAGGAAATCTGGGATGTCCAGATCCTCCTCTGCGTCGAACGAAACCGAAGCGGGCTCGGGCTCGTTGGTCGGAGCGAAGACATCGGCCTCATCGTCCAGGTCCTCGGCCAGGATGGACGGCAGTCCGGTCGCCGAGTCGCTTCGGCGTCCCGTGCGGACGGGCTCCTCGAGGAGGGCCGAAAGGCGGTTCTCGAATCGATTCTGTTCGCCGGCGCCGGCCACCGGCGAGCTCTTGTCGAACCCAGCCGCCACGACCGTGACCCGAACCTCTTCCCCGAGGGCGTCGTCCACGACGGCCCCGAAGATGATGTTCGCGTCCGGGTGAGCCACGCGGGTGATCGCGTCCGCGGCCTGATTGACCTCGTGCAGGGAGAGATCGGTCGGCCCGGCGATGGAAAGCAGAACCCCTTTGGCTCCGTCGATGGACGATTCGAGCAGGGGCGAACTGATGGCCGCCTTGGCGGCATCTGCCGCTCGATCGGGTCCCGACCCGATCCCGATGCCCATCAACGCCGATCCGGCTCCGGTCATGACGGATTTCACGTCCGCGAAGTCGAGGTTGATGAGCCCAGGCGTCGTGATGAGGGAGGTGATGCCGTCCACGCCCTGGAAGAGGACCTGGTCGGCCATACGGAACGCGTCAACCATCGGGGTGCTGGGGTCGGACACCTGAAGGAGCCGATCGTTCGGAACCACGATGAGGGTGTCGACGGCCTTCTTGAGTTCGGTGATGCCGACGTCGGCCTGCGTCGCACGCTTGCGTCCCTCGAACCCGAACGGACGGGTCACCACGCCGATGGTGAGCGCACCGAGGCTCTTCGCGATCTCCGCGACCACGGGGGCGCCCCCAGTGCCGGTCCCACCACCTTCGCC
>JBDTXD010000162.1:0-4154 GCA_040006375.1 Actinomycetota bacterium | reverse complement strand
CACTGGGCCGAAGCGAACGAACGGTTCGCCTCATCCAACATGATCTACCTGGCGAGCGGCGTCCGTTTCGTCACCGAGCCAGAGCTCGCCCAGCAGATCCAAGGGTTCTTCGAAGCACACCCGATCCCGCAGGCCGCGCTCATCCTGCAGCAGATCCTGGAGCGCCAGCGGATCGCGGTTTCCCTACGCGCGCGCGCGAGCGTCGATCTCGTCGAACGGTTCGGTCCCTAGCAGCGGCGACTCACTCGAAGGAGTCACCGATCGGGCGCTCTTGAGGCACGAACAACCTCGCGAACGACCACACGATCGCGGCGATCCCCATCCCCGCGAGCCACACGATGAGCTTGGGGACCTCCAACGCGAAGAACGACCGTGAACCGGGGATGGCTATGGCCGATACGAAGAGCCCGGCCATGGCTCCGACCAGCGCCAGGCGCCAGCCCTGGAGTGGGGCGGCGACGATCGAGAGCACCAGCAGCCCGATCCACGTGAGCACCATCACCGCGGTGGTCCGCGCTCCGGCCAGGGACACGCCCGGTTCGCCTTTCGCAAGCGCGTAGGCCAGGAACGTGGCCATCGCCGCGAGCGTTCCGGCGGGGACCGCGAACCGCACCACACGCCTGAGGAACCCGGGGAGGAAACGCCGGGTGTTCGGCGCCAACGCGAGGAAGAACGACGGGATCCCGATGGTGACCGCGCCGATGAGCGTGAGGTGGCGGGGGAGGAAGGGGAACACGAACCCGGCAACGCCCACCGCGAGCGAGATGAGCATGGCGTATACCGTCTTCGTCAGGTACAGGCCTGACGTGTGCTCGATGTTCGCCAGGACGCGGCGGCCTTCGGCCACGACGGAAGGCAACGTGGCGAACCGGGAATCCAGGAGGATCAGCTGCGCAACCGCGCGCGTGGTATCCGAGCCGGACCCCATCGCGATGCCGATGTCGGCGCTCTTGAGGGCGAGCGCGTCGTTGACACCGTCGCCCGTCATCGCGACGGTGTGTCCCGCGGCCTGCAGCGCCACGACCATGTCGCGCTTGCGGTGTGGGGTCACCCGACCGAACACGTTCGTTCGCTCCACGGCGGCTGCGAGGGCGGCCGGTTCCTCCGGGAGGTCGCGGGCGTCGAGCGGCTGGTCGGCACCGGGGATGTCGAGCTGGGCGGCGATGGCGCCCACGGTTCGGGGATCATCGCCCGATAGGACCATCACGCGTACCTCCTGATCCGCGAAATAGGCGAGCGTCTCAGCGGCATCCGGGCGGACGGCATCGCCCAGGGCGACGAGGGCAACCGGGCGTAGTGACGGCAGCGGCGCTTCGGTTCCGGGGAGCCCTTCGGATGCCGCGAGGATCAAGATGCGGTCGCCACTGCCGGCAAGATCCGAAACCCGCGCCGCTTCCGCGGCCTGAAGGCCCGGTACCACATCGGCCCCTCCCAGCACGAACGCGTCGCCGTCCTGGAATGCCACCGCGCTCCACTTGCGTGCGGAGGAGAACGGCACCGACCCCGACACCCCCCGCTCCGGAGCCGCCTCCACGGAGGCGGCGATCGCGCGCATCGTCGCGTTCGGGGAGGGGTCCGCGGCCGCGAACGAGGAAAGGATCGAGGACACATCGCTCGCGCCGCCCAGGGGTTCGACCGACCGCACGGCGAGCCGCCCTTCGGTAAGGGTGCCGGTCTTGTCGATGCACAGCACGTCCACCCGGGCGAGTCCCTCGACCGCGGGGAGTTCCTGCACAAGGACGCGCGCCCGCGAGAGCCGGACCACGGACATCGCGAATGCCACACTGGTCAGGAGCACCAACCCCTCCGGAACCATGGCGACCGTGCCCGCGACGGCGCCGGAGACCGCCCCGCGCCAGGTCGAGTGATGCCGCAGCTGGCTGACGAACAGCAGGGCGGCGGTCGGGACGATCGCGACCGTCACCCACCGCAGGATCCGGTCGATCGAGGACCGCAGCTCGGAGGAGGTGAGGGCGAACCGCTTCGCCTCCGCCGCCAGCGTCGCAGCGTACGCGGTGGCCCCCACCTTCGTCGCACGGACCGTTCCCGTCCCGGCCGCCACGAAGGAACCCGACAGCACCGGGTCCCCGGCCACCTTCGGGGCGGCGTCCGACTCACCTGTCAGGAGCGATTCGTCGATCTCCAGCCCCTGGCTGGCGGTCACGTCGCCATCAACGACCAGCTGGGAGCCGGGCGTCACCCGCAACAGGTCGTCCTGCACGACGTCCCCGACGGGGATGTCCGTTTCAACGCCGTCGCGGATCACGCGGGTCTTCGGCGCGGTGAGAAGCGTGAGTCGGTCCAAGGTTCGCTTCGCTCGAACCTCCTGCACGATCCCGATGAGCGAGTTGGCGATCAGCACGAGACCGAAGAGCCCGTCACGCAAGTGTCCCGTGAGGAGGATCAGGACGAACATCGAGCCGAGCAACGCGTTGAACCGGGTCAGGACGTTGGCACGCACGATCTGCGTGATGGTCCTGGTTCGTGCATCAGGGAGTCTGTTCACGCGCCCGTCGGCCACCCGGGCGGAGACCTCCGCCGGAGTCAACCCCTGCTCCTCGTCCTCCATCCGGTGAGCCTACCCGGCCCCCCGCCGCGGGCTGCGCACCGTTGGCACCACGCGAGGGTAGGCGCTCTGGTCCGGTGCCCCGGCGGCTGCGGTAGCCTCGGTCGCCATGAAGCTCCTCCGGTTCCATCATCGCGGACGCATCGCCACCGGCATCGTCGAAACCGGCTCCGATGTCATCCGCGTCCTCGCCGGCACGTTCTTCGAAGACCCGTTGCCCACGGGAGAAGAGGTGTCCGTCGAGGACCCCCGGCTTCTGGCCCCGGTTCTGCCAAGCAAGGTCGTCTGCGTGGGCAAGAACTACGAGGCGCACGCGGCCGAGTTCGGGGGAGCGGTACCCGAAGAGCCACTGCTGTTCCTCAAGCCGTCGACCTCGGTCATCGGGCCGAACGATCCCATCCAGCTCCTGCCGATCTCCCGGCGGATCGACTACGAGGGTGAGCTCGCCGTGGTGATCGGGCGCCTGGCTCGCCGCGTGCGGGCGGAGGACGCGTCGCGGTACATCCTGGGCTTCACCTGCGCGAACGACGTGACCCTTCGAACGCTGCAGAAGACCGACGATCAGTGGACGCGCGCGAAAGGGTTCGACGGCTCGTGTCCGCTCGGACCATGGATCGACACGACGATCGACCCCACCGATGTCGCTCTCGAGACCCGGCTGAACGGAGAGGTAGTGCAGCGCGCGAGCACCGCCGAGATGGTGTTCGGGGTGGCGGCGCTCATCGAGTTCATCACCACCTTCATGACGCTGCTGCCCGGAGACGTCATCCTCACGGGAACGCCGGAAGGGGTGGGCAAGATCGTGGACGGCGACGTGGTCGAGGTCGAGGTCGACGGCGTGGGCACGCTCTCCAACCCGGTGATGGGGCTATGACTGCCGTGCGATGCCGGTTCGCCCCGGCTCCCAGCGGGTCGCTGCACGTCGGGAACGTGCGGAGCGCGCTGTTCAGCTGGCTGTGGGCCCGCCGGAACGGTGGTGCGTTCGTGCTGCGGGTCGAGGACACCGACGCGAGCCGCGTCACCGAGGAAGCCTTCCAAGGTGTGCTCGCCGATCTTCGCTGGCTCGGGCTGGACTGGGACGAAGGGCCGGAGGTCGGCGGACCGCACGGGCCGTACCGCCAGTCGGATCGGCTCGCCATCTACGCCGACAAGGCGGCCGAACTCATCACCTCCGGCGATGCCTACCGCTGCTACTGCACCGCGGAGGAGCTCGAGGAGCGAAAACAGGCCCAGATGGCCCGCGGTGAAGCGCCCGGCTACGATGGCCGGTGCCGCACCCTGACCGATGACGAGCGCGCGGCCTTCGAAACCGAGGGTCGCACCAGCGTGATCCGCTTCCACATGCCCGAACGCGATCTTGTGGTAGAACGCCGCTAGCCCCGCAACAAAGGTCGTGGTAGTATCGCCCTGCGCGAGGCAGATATCGGCGGGATGGTCGCGCAGCCACGAATCCAGGCCGGAAAGCGCGCGCGAGGCGATCTCCGCCAGCGTCTGCCCATGCTGCATGATCGCGAGATCGTGGTCCGGCTGGATTTCGAACACGCGCAGCACCTGATCCAGCTGCTCGCGATGCTGCCCGGTCACCACG
>JBDTXD010000161.1:0-4187 GCA_040006375.1 Actinomycetota bacterium | reverse complement strand
GCCTCCTCCCCGCCCTCCCCCCGGACCAAGGCGGCGACGGCGGTGGTGACGGCGAGGCAGCCCGTCCGGCATCGTTCGTCCCAATGGGTGATGGCCGAGAGCCTTGGCGCCGTCGCGAGCAACTCGTCCGGCCGGAACGCCGAGACGACGCCGAGTGGGGCGCAGTACATGACGGAGCCGTTGCCCGCGCTCATCTCGGGCCCGCGCTCGGTGACGTAGCGGTGCGCGGCGTCCTCCACACCGTCGGCCGTCCACGTCAGCACACGCCGGGTGATGCTGCCGACATCGCGAGGAGAGGTGGCGAGCCACGCAAGGTGGCGCCGCACGAGATCTTCCGGGTCCAAACGACCCTGGTGTTCGAGGAGCGAGCGCCATAGGTTACGCGAAAGAGCGGTGTCGTCGGTCCAGGTACCGGGCGGGAAGCCGAACCACGGGAGTTCAAGAGCTGGGATCGGATCCGGGATCTCGTGGGCTCGCTTGAACTCGAAGGGCGCCCCGAGCGCGTCCCCGACCACGAGACCGAGCACCGAACCCACAGCGCGATCCCGGATGTCATCCACCGCGTTAGCCTAGCTTGCGGCGCCGAGGAACATCGCTGCAGGTCAGTGCCCTTGGCTGGTACATTCGGTGGGCAGCAAGGGCACGAGCTTCCGCAGTTCATCGCCGTTCGGCGAGCCAACTACACGGTCAGGGGCTTACGGCCCGGCGCCCTGACCAGCGGAAGCACCCGGCACCGCGAGGGTCGCGGATGGAGCTGGCACCATGGACAAGATCGGTCCCAAACACAAGACCTGCCGACGGGTCGGCGCCGCCCTCTGTGGCCGCCCCAACTGCCCGTCGAACAAGCGCCCGTACCCGCCCGGCATGCACGGCCGTGGACGTAAGCGCATCTCGGAGTACCAGACCCGCTTGGTGGAGAAGCAGAAGCTTCGCCACATCTACGGAGTGTCCGAGGCGCAGATGCGTGGGTACTACGACAAGGCGTCGCGCTCCAAGGGCGTCACCGGTGAAGAGATGATCCAATCGCTCGAGACCCGGCTCGACACCGTGTGCCTGCGCCTGGGCTTCGCGCTCACGAACCGTCAGTCGCGCCAACTGGTGAGCCACGGACATGTGCTCCTGGACGGAAAGCGGTTGAACGTGCCCAGTGCGAAGGTGAAGCCGGGCCAGACGGTCGCGCTCACGCCGAAGGCCCGCGATTTCATCGCCGTTCGGGAAGCGCTGGAGATCACGCCGGACCCGCCCGTCTACCTCTATCGGAACAAGTCCGAGGTCTCAGGCACGCTCTCGCGCCTCCCCGAACGCACCGAGGTCCCGCTCCCGGTCGAGGTCGACGAGCGGCTCATCGTCGAGTTCTACTCGTAAGGCTTGGCCGGCCCCCGAGTCCGGCATTGCCGCACGGTCGAAGGAGCGCGATGACATGGATGGTGAGCGCCCACTCCTGATCCGCGAGGGAACGGTGTTCACCGCTCGGCCGCGTGATCCGTGGACGGATGCGCTCGTCATCCAGGGATCTCGCATCGTGGGCGTCGGAGCAGCCGGCGAACTCGCGACGCGTTTCCCGGCTGCCGTCACCCTCGATGTCGAAGGCCGAACGGTCCTTCCGGGCTTCATCGACGCGCACAACCATTTCCTCGCCACCGGTGAATCGCTGGGTTCGGTCGACCTGCGCTATCCGGGCGCATCCTCGCTGCCGTCGGTCATCGCGGCGATAGCCATGAGCGCCCTGGAAACGCCGCCGGGTGGGTGGATCACGGGGTTCGGCTTCGATGATGCGAAGTACGACGGAGCGCTAGCGCGTGAAGATCTTGACCGAGCCGGCGCGGGTCATCCGGTCAGGATCCACCACGTCTCGGGCCACCACGTCTTCGTGAACTCGATGGCGTTCGAACTCCGGGGGGTCACGGACAACACGCCCGACCCGCCCGGAGGCAGGCTGGTTCGAGACGCGGAAGGCCACCTGACCGGTGCGTGCCTGGACGCCGCCATGAACCTGATCCTCCCGGTGGCGGTCGACATCGGACACCATGGACCGAACTTCCATACGGTCGCATCGCTCGGAGAGTCGGTCAACGCCATCGACCGAGCGGGCAGGGCGTTCCTAGCAGCGGGGCTCACGACCGTGTGCGACGCGCAGGTGACGAGCCGGGAACTGCTCGCCTACCGCGAGGCCCAGCGTCAGGGTCGCCTCCCGGTGCGAACGGTGTGCATGCCGTTGTCGCACCAGCTCAAGGAATACGCCGCCATCGGCCTCGCCGGGCCGTTCGGTGACGAGCACCTCAGCGTCGGGGCGATGAAGTTCTACGCGGACGGTTCGTTGATCGGCGGCACCGCCTCATTCACCGAGCCCTACGGCGAACACGGTGAGTTCGAGGGATCCATGTACTGGTCGGCCGAAGAGCTCGAAGGGATGATCGTCGCGGCACACGCGGCGGGGTGGCAGGTCGGCGTACACGTGCAGGGGGATCGGGCGATGAGCGCGGTGCTCGATGCGATCGAGGCTGCCGTCGAGGGATCGCCCCGTATCGATCACCGCCATCGGCTCGAGCACGCCGGCTTCCCGACACCCGTCTTGATCGAGCGGATCGCACGGCTCGGCGTTATCACCGTCAATCAACCGAACTACCTCCGCGACAGCGGGGACGAGTTCCTGTCGCGGCTGGGCGAGCGGGCTCACCGTCTACAGCCGCTCCGCGACGAGCTGGACGCGGGGATCACCGTGGTGCTCAGCAGCGACTCGGATGTCACGTCGTACCGCCCGCTGGACACGATCCGCGCGGCGATGGCGCGCAGGACCCTTTCGGGAACGCCGATCGGGGCCGACCAGGCCCTTTCCCTGGAAGAGGCGCTCAGCGCCCACACCATCGCGGCAGCGTTCGCACTCCGGATGGAAGACCGGATCCGTTCACTCGAGACCGGGAACTCGCGGACATCGTCGTGGTGGACGGTGACCTCACGTGCCGCGCTCGATGAGATGGCGTCGTTCGATAGCTGGCTGACGCTGCTGGGCGAGCGCGTCGGCCACGCGAAGGATCAGCTAAGGATCCACTATCTTGTAGATGTCCCATGACTGGTTGGAGCACTTCACGCGGTCGAAGAACAACTCGTCACCGCCGACGGTTGTCTCGGTGAACGTTGAGGTGAAGTCCTGGCCGACGGGCGGGGTGAAGAGTGTCGTCGGCGTCAGATCTCCAGGTGCCCACTTCAGCAGCCGGGCGTGAGTGCCGCAGCCCACCCCACTTCGGCCGTAGAACACCGTTCCAGATGTGTCGACTGACGCGCCGTAGTTGACCTTGTCGTGCGGGTTCGGGAGCTTGATGGTTGTCTGGGTACTGATCTGGTAGCGGAAGACGTTGCAGACCCTCGCGGAACAGTTCTCGTACACGGCGAAGTCCCCCGAGATCTGCCCCGACTGCGTGTACCCCTTCCGCGACCCGTTGGTGGCCAGGACCGTGGACACGTGCGTTCCCAGGTCATAGAGGACGATCTCGTCGGGAGGGAAGGTCGACGTTTGATCGTTGCGGGCGAACAAGAGATAGTTCCCGTCGATCGTGGGGCCCCACTCCCATCGGCGGGTGTTGACACCTTGGGACGGCGCACTGACGGTGTGGGTCGCGATGTCGTACAGCTCGATGTCCGACTTCCCATTGGTCACCTGCTGGAAGACGGCGGTGCTCCCATCGGATGAGATGCCGCCGGCGTATCCGAATGATCCATTCGCATTCATCTTGGTCGCGCCGCCGCCCCCGTGCTGGATGAACGCGTCGAAGTGCTTCGGATGCGCGGAGCTGTTCTGCGACCACATGAAGAACCCCGCGTTGGAGGCCGGACTGAACTCGATGCGCGGACTGGTCTTGACCGCAACGATGGAGGACGCGGAGGCCGTGGAGACTGACGCGAGGATCGAGACGGCGGCCAGGAGGGCAGGGACCACTACGCGGTACGTCGGTCGAACTGGTCTCATCGAGCTTCCTTCCGGTCGGGTGCCGATCCATATCCCGCCTGTGAGGGCGCTGGAGTGTCCGCCTCGTGAGTGGGTTCTGTCAAGAGGAACAGGCGTCAGTATCTCTCAGCCTTCGACCGGCTGCATCGCGGCTCGCACGAAACCGATGACCTCCTTCTCACGGCGCCTCAGCGACGCGCGGCTCTTGCTCGGGCCCATCATCGCGTTCAGCACACTCGCCTCG
>JBDTXD010000160.1:0-4256 GCA_040006375.1 Actinomycetota bacterium | reverse complement strand
CGCCGCCCTCCGTGTGGCCGAGCTCGGGGACCTGGCCTAGCCACCCTTACACCGCGCGCGCGGTGATGTGCACCAGGCGCGCGACCCCGCGATAGGGGTCGCGTCCTCCGGCCTCCCGTTCCAGGGTGAGCAGCCGCTCGAACCGCTCGGGCGCGAGGTCCTCGGGCGCGGAGTCCGAGAACAGCCGCACCCCCACCCACGACTCCGGTGCCCAACCCGATCCCCTGAGCAGTACGTCCCATTCGTCGACGCTGCGCGACCGGTTCTGGATGCCCAGGTCCCCGCTCGCGACGGGATCGTCCAGGAGGCGGATCGCCTCGTCGAAGTCGCCCGTCAGACCGGGGCGGATGGACAGCCCGTCGCGGTTCTTCTCGAGCAGGGAGAGCACCGCGCCGGGACGCGAGTTCGTTCGCAGCGCCGACAACGCCGCACCCGGGTCGTCCAGGTACAGCAGCACGGCATGGCAGCACACCGCGTCGAACGGCGCCGATGCGAGAGGAGGCCGGTCATCGAGCGAACCCTCAACGACAGCGAGATCGACATCGCTCGCCGACACCCGCTCTCGCGCAACCTCCAGCATCCCTTTCGATGGCTCGAGCAGGGTGACCTCGTACCCGCGTTCGGCGAGCGGGATCGCGAACGCTCCCGAACCACCTCCGGCGTCGAGCACACGGCCGGGCGCGGCCGGGAAGGACGCATCGATCCGCTCCAAGACGAGCCGCAGCCGAACCTGCCCTCGCGTCGATCCGTAGTGTTCATCGAACCATCGAGCCTTGTCATCGAACGGCGACGCCATGCCGGCAACTGTACCGACGGATCGGTGGCTTGCGGTCTCAGTTCCCCAGGGAGGCGAGCATGCGTTCCTGCCATTCCACCGTTGCGCTCACCTGGTTGAACGTGAAGAGGTGCAGGGCTTCGACCCTGGCGCCGGGGTCCGTATACGCCTTTGCCATCCCGGCGAGCAGCGCATCCGGCCCGAACTTGCCGGGCGTGAGCAGCGAGCCGACCATCTTCCGGTTCTTCTTGAGGTAACGCGCGCTGTCGGCGATCCCGATCCGTGCGGAGATGGCCATGAGCTTCGTGAGTTCGGCGACGCCGGGGGTTCCGAGGTGGACGGGGAGCGTGACGCCCGCCCCCCGCATCGCGCCGATCCACGCGACGATGGCGCCGGGGTTGAAGCACATCTGCGTCGCCATGTAGGAGGCGTACCGCTGCTTCTCCAGCAAGACTTCGAGCAGCCGTTCGCTGGGGATATCGACGTGGCCCTCCGGGTACGCGGGAATGCCGATCTCCGTGAAGGGGTGGCCGGCCTGGTCGATCGCTCGGATCAGCGCAAGTCCGTCGTGGAACTCACCCCTGTCCTTCGCGTCTCCGCCCACAACGAACGCCCGCGTGAATCCCGCGGCCGCGCACCGGTCCAGCACCTCGCGCAGGTGCGCCCCGTCACGGATCATGTGGGCGGACAGATGGGGCACGACCGCGTGTCCCTGTCCGACGACGGCCTCGGCCAGCTCCAGCGTCGCCTCGATCCCGTGGCTCGGCGATGCGGTCACCGTGACCGTCGAGCCCGGGGGCAACTCCGTCGCCTTCTCGGCTGCGTTCGACAGCGGGATCAGCTCGAACTTGGGGGCGGCGACCAGAGCGCGCAGCGCGGCGGCCTGTTCGTCGGTCAGGTTCGCCGTCTTGCGCTTCCTCACCGCCACCACTCGCATAACTCCGGCCTCACACGTTCGAGTCGGGGAACGACGCCTTCTTCTGCTCGATCCACTCCCGAAGCTCCTGGTCTACCGCCTCGTCGATCGCCGGCGGTTCATAGTCGGCGAGCATCTTCTTCCATACGGCGCTCGCCCTGGTAATCGAGTCCTTGGCCCCTTCCAGCTCCCATTGCTCGAAGCTGTTGTTGTCCGCCACGTTCGAGCGATAGAACGCCGATTCGAAGTTCGCCAGGGTGTGCGCGCTTCCCAGGAAGTGCTGGCCCGGACCGTTCTCCACGATCGCATCCAGCGCCTGCCCGTTCGGCGTGAGGTCCACCCCCTTGGCGAACGCGTGCATCATGCCGCACTGGTCGGTGTCCATGACGAATTTCTCGTAACCCATGGTCAGCCCGCCCTCCAGCCAGCCGGCCGAGTGCAGGACGAAGTTCACGCCCGCCAGCATGGTCGGCTGGAGGGTGTTGGCGGATTCGTATGCGGCCTGGGCGTCGGCGAGCTTGGACGCGGTAAGGCTGCCGCCGCTCCGGAAGGGCACGCCGAGCCTGCGGGCGCACGCCGCCAGGATGTAGAGGACCAGCGCGGGTTCGGGCGTCCCGAAGGTGGGCGCCCCGGACTGCATCGACATGCTGGAGGCGAACGAACCGAACACAACGGGTGCACCCGGGCGGACCAGCTGCACGTAGGCCATCCCGGCGAGCGCCTCGGCCAGCGTCTGTGCGGCGGCCCCGGCAACGGTGGCCGGGCTCATCGCCCCCGCCAGGATGAACGGGGTGATGATGGTCGCCTGATTCGCCTCGGCGTAGGCCTTCGCCGCACCGAGCATCGTGGCGTCCCACACCAGCGGCGAGTTCGCGTTGATGAGGCTGAGGATGTACGTGCGCTCTTCGAGCGCGTCCTTGCCGAACAGGATCCGTGCCATGTCGACGGTGTCCTGTGCGCGCTGCGGATGGGTGACCGAGCCCATGAACGGCTTGTCCGAGTAGCGCATGTGCGCGTAGACCATGTCGTAGTGCCGCTTGTTCACGGGCAGGTCGACCGGTTCGCACACGGTGCCCCCGGAGTGGTGCAACCACGGGCTCACGTACGCGAGCTTCACGAAATTCCGGAAATCCTCGATGGTCCCGTAGCGCCGTCCCTGTTCTACGTCCGTCACGAACGGAGATCCATACGCAGGGGCAAGAACCGTTGCCATGCCACCTATCTGAACGTTGTGCTCGGGGTTGCGCGCGTACTGCGTGAATCGGCGTGGCGCTGTCGCCTGCACGATCTGCCGAGCCATGCCGCGCGGGAAGTGGACACGCTCTCCCTGCACGTCCGCGCCCGCGTCCTTCAGGAGCTCGAGCGCGTCCGGTGCACCTTTGAAGTCGATACCGACCTGTTCCAGGATCGAGTCGGCGTTGCCCTCGATGATCTTGAGCCCCTCTTCGTCCAAGACCTCAAATGGGGTCATCGTTCGCGTGATGTACGGGAGACGGTCGGGAGTGTGGGACGCGCGCACGGCTGCACGACCCGCCCGTCCTCCCGTGCGGCGGCGCGGTTCCTCGGTCATGGTTCGCTCCTCTCTGAGGCTGCAGTGTCGGGGGGTGCATCGGTGGGCGCGCGGCGGCGGCGAGCGCGCCCGTTGGCGGGACCGGCTGTCCTGGGCTCGGGCAGCGTCACGGCGGCGGCGAGCCGGGGGTTGCGCTCGGTGGTGTGGGGGATCCCCATCGCCCCGACGAAGTGGGCCTGGAAACTGGGTTCGAGCGCGGTCTCGATCTTCTCGACGCGGCGGACCACCCGCTGGATCTCCTCGCGCGCATCTCGGTTCAGCAGCGCGATGCGGGCGCCAGTCCCCGCGGCGTTCCCTGCGCTCGTCACGTGGGCAGGATCGCAGTCGGGGACCAGGCCCAGGACCATGGCGTGGACCGGATCGATGTGGGCGCCGAACGCCCCGGCCAATCGGATCCGCTCCACCGACGCGATCCCCAGGTGGTCCATCAGGAGACGGCAGCCCGCATAGAGGGCGGCCTTGGCCAGCTGGACCTGCCTGACGTCGTTCTGGGTGATGGCCAGGACGCGTTCGCCTTCGTGCAGGACGTAGGTGAACGTCCGGCCCTCGGCGACGATCCGCGGGGTGCGGGCGGCGAGCGAACCGTCGATCACCCCGTCGGTAGTGATGATGCCCGCCAGGAACATCTCCGCGATGACTTCGATGATGCCGGACCCGCAGACCCCGGTGATCGCGGGCCCGTCGGCGAAGCCGGGCTCGTCGGACCACGCGTCGCTCCCGATCACCCGGAGCCTGGGCTCGAGCGTGTCCGGATCGATGCGCACCCGCTCGATGGCGCCGGGCGCCGCGCGCTGGCCGCAGCTGATCTGGGCGCCCTCGAACGCCGGGCCCGTGGGGCTGGAGGCGGCGAGTAGCCGGTCGCGGTTCCCGAGCACGATCTCCGCGTTGGTCCCGATGTCGACGATGAGGTTGACGATCTCCTGGTCGTGCGGAGCCTCGGAGAGGATCACCCCTGCGGTGTCGGCGCCCACATGCCCGGCGATGCACGGCAGGAG
>JBDTXD010000159.1:0-4273 GCA_040006375.1 Actinomycetota bacterium | reverse complement strand
GCGGTGATGCTCTCGACGATGGATCGAGGGATGTGGGTCACGGCGCGGAAGCCGTCTTCGTCCGGGAGCAGCTCTTGCGCGATCGAGAGGAACCGTGGCCCCTCGTGCACCAGGTACCCGACGGTGCGGACTACGTAGTCTTCGCGGCAGTCTTCGGGGTCGGACTCCTGGAAATCGAAGAAGGCGTCGTGCCAGAGACACAGGACTAGAGGGAACTCCTGGACGTCGTCCGAGGCCGGGCCGTGTTCCGCCGATTCCCCTGCGGGGAACGATGGCAGGACGTGGGTCGGGCGCGGAACTGCTCGCAATGTGGCCTCCTTCAACTCGGTAGGTATCGGCATCTCTTGCCCCGGGATAACCACCGCGCGAGACTTCTCGAACCCGCATCCGTGGAACTAGCCTGAGGGCCTAGCCCGGGGGTCCCCGACGGTACCGGCGAGTGCCGACATCAGGTGACACACCTATGTCAGAGCCCTTCTCTAGGGTTCGTCCGATGACGAGGAAACGGACCTTCGAGTGCACGGCCTGCGGCGCCAGGTCGGAGCAGTGGGCGGGGCGCTGCGCCGGATGCGGCGGCTGGGGAAGCGTCGAGGAGATCCCCGCTTCGCTTGCCGGCAACCGGGCAGGTGGCGCGTCAACTAGGCCCGCCCCGGTCCCGTTGCTGTCGATCCTGGCTGACGCCGCGTCAGCACGCGTTTCGACCGGCATGGAGGGGATCGACAGGGTCCTCGGCGGGGGGCTGGTGCCAGCCTCGGTCGCCCTGCTCGCCGGCGAACCGGGCATCGGCAAGTCCACCCTGCTGTTGCAGATGATCGCCAATCTTGCCGCCGCAGGGGCTCCCTGCTTGGTCGTGTCGGGGGAGGAATCACACGCGCAGGTGGCGGCCAGGGCCCGGCGCCTGGGCCTCGCGGCAGAGGCGATCACCTTCGCGCCCGGCAGAGACCTCGGAAGCGTCCTGCAGAGCGCCTCGGAGGCCCGGCCGTTCCTGCTGGCGGTGGACTCCATCCAGACCATCCGCGACACGGACGGGACGCAGATCCCCGGGGGTGTCTCGCAGGTTCGCACGTGCACCGATGCCCTGGTCGGGCTGGCGAAGAGTCACGGGATCGCGGTCCTGCTGACCGGGCACGTGACGAAGGACGGAGATCTGGCAGGCCCCCGCGCTCTGGAGCACGCGGTCGACGTGGTGCTGACGTTCGACGGAGATGCCCGGTCCGGTCTTCGGGTGCTGGCGGGCGGAAAGAATCGGTTCGGCTCCGAGGGCGAGACGGCGTGGTTCGAGATGGAGTCGTGCGGCCTTCGGGAGATCGACCCCACGGAGTTGCTCCTTTCCGGCGAGCGGGTCGCCGGCGCAGCCACGGCCCTTCCCTTGGCCGGCCGTCGAGCCCTGGCGGTCGAGGTGCAGGCACTCGTGGGATCCACGGAGGGTCCCCCCAGGCGGCATGTGACCGGGCTCGACCTCCGCCGCTTCCAACTGGTTGCGGCGGTGCTCGACCGGGCCGTCGGTTTCGGTTTGGGACGGGCCGAGCTGTTCGGCGCCTCGGGGGGTGGGGTCCGGATCGACGACCCCGCGTGTGATCTCGCCGTGGCTGCGGCGCTCGCCTCGGCGGCGACCGCTGCCGCGCCGCCGGCCGGCGCCGCGTTCGTCGGAGAGGTGGCACTCACCGGGCTCGTTCGCCCAGCACCTGGGATGGCCCAGCGGCTCGCGGCGGCGCGGGCGGCTGGCTGCACCACCGTCTTCGCCCCGCGGGGGGAAGCGGGTGTCCTCGAGGGTATGCAGATCCTTCCTGTCGGTCAGGTCGCTGAGGCGCTCTCGTGGGCGCGCCATCCTGCAGGAACTCGAGCCGGACAGCGTTCGGCGTAGACCGATAGGGTCCCATTACGGCCGTCATTAGGCCTCTGACCTGCGGTTTTGGGTTGCGCCGCGGCAGTGCTCCGTGTTACCCTATGACTAGTCATCGCACAGGGCGCTTTCTCGCATCTTCGTAGGGTTCGCTAAGGAGGGTTCGTGGGGTTCCGTAAAGGCGACACCGTTGTGCACCCGGAGCACGGGGCAGCGATCATCCAAGAACTCCGCGACAAAGAATTCCTCGGTGAGAAACGGAAGTATCTCGTTCTGAAGGTCGTCTACGGCGATCTCACACTCCTGGTTCCCGCGGATTCCGCGGATCAGGTCGGTCTCCGCCAGGTGGTCAGCAAGGCCGAGGTGAAGAAGATCCTCAAGGTCTTGACAGAGGGCGAATCCGTGATGGCGGCGAACTGGTCGCGGCGGTATAAGAACAACCTGGAGAAGCTCCATTCGGGCGACCCGTACGAGGTAGCCGAGGTGTTGCGGAATCTGTCGATCCGCGACCGCGAGAAGGGCCTGTCCGCCGGCGAGAAGCGGATGATCCAGAAAGCCCGTCAGATCCTCATCTCCGAGCTTCACTACGCCACAGGCAAGACCGAAGAGGACGCTGAGACCATGATCGATGACGTCCTTGACGAAGCGCACGGCGAGAAGCTGGCCGCGCAGGCCTAGATCCGCCCTCCACGCCCGTTTGCCATCTCAGGCAACTCCCCGGCAAACGTTCAGTCACGCCCTGAAGCCGCCGATGGACTCCCCAAGGGGCATGGCGCCTGCATGGCCTGCCCGAGGACCCGGCCAGGACCGGAGGACGCCGCGATGACCGAGCACGCCCCAGACCATGGGAACGGGCCCCTCCGGGGTCGCTTGGTCGAAGGCGTTCGCCTCATCTTCATCCCCGTCCTTGCGACCGGCGGGTACGAACTCGGCGCGACCCATGGGCCGAGCGGCGGTCAGAGCGGCGCACAGGCGCTCCTCTGGGTGTTCCTTGGGGCCGGCCTGGGCTACGTCATCGGCGGGATCGCCGGCCGCCTGACCCTTCGCGCGGTGACCGGTATGGAGCGTGAATTGGGTCGCACCCCCGCGCCGCAGCTGGCCGGTGGCGTGGTCGGCCTGATCATCGGCCTCGTCATCTCCGCCCTCGCCATGGTCCCCTTGCTGTTCCTGCCGCCGTCCATCACGTGGCCGGGGATCGTCTTCATCTACATCGTGATCGGGTCGCTCGGCTACCGGCTCGGGGTGGCCAAGTACGAGGACCTGTTCGGCCTTGTCGGTATGAAACCCCGCGCTACCGCATCGGCACGTGGTGACCTGCATGTCATCGACACCAGCGCCCTGATCGACGGTCGTGTGGCAGACCTGGTTGCGACCGGGTTCGTGAGCGGCACCGTGCTGCTCCATGACGGTGTGCTCCGCGAATTGCAGGCCATCTCGGACTCGTCGGACCCCCGCCGGCGCCAGCGTGGACGTCGCGGTCTCGATGTCCTGGTGGATCTGCAGAAAGCACCGACCGTGCAGTTTCAGCTCGTCGAGGAGGCGGGCGTCATGGACGTGGATGCCGCCCTGGTCAGGCTCGCCCGAGAACGCGGCGCCTCGCTCATCACCGTCGACCACAACCTGGCGAAGGTTGCCGAGGCGCTTCGCGTGCCGGTTGCACAGATCAACGCGCTAGCGTCGAAGTTCCGGCTGCCCTACTCGGCCGGAGACGAGATCTCCGTTCGGTTGGTCAAGGAGGGTCGCGAACACGCGCAGGCGGTTGGGTACCTGGAGGACGGGACGATGGTCGTGGTGGAACAGGCCGACGATCACATCGGGACCCAGGTGGACGTCAAGGTGAAGAACGTGATCCTCACCACCACGGGCCGGATGGTCTTCGCCCTCCTGGCCGACGCAGAGGTCTGAGCCGCGCTGAACAGCTCCAGGGTCTGCCATTCTTCCGTCCATGGAAGCGGTAGGGATCGTGTTGGCGGCCGGTGCCGGCCAGCGGCTTGGCATGGGCGAACCCAAGGCGCTCCTTACCCTCGGTGACGTCCCCCTCCTCGTCTGGGCCGCCCGATCCGCATTGGCCTGTCCGAACGTGGGGTCGCTGGTGGTGACCGCACCGCTCGGGTTCGAGGGTGAGGCGCGCTCGGCGCTGGCGGATCTCGGGCCCCATATCACCGTCATCCCCGGTGGAGACTCACGCCAAGCCTCCGTGCGAACGGCGCTCCTGCAGGTGCCCCAGGACGCCGAGTTCGTGGTCATCCACGACGCCGCCCGGCCGTTCGCGTCCCCCGAACTGTTCAGCCGGGTGCTCGAGGCCGTCCAGGGCGAGGCCGCAGGCGCCCTCCCGATCCTTCCGGTCACCGACACCGTCAAGCAGGTCGCCGGAGGGTGGGTGACGGCGACCGTGCCCCGCAGCGAACTAGGCCTGGCCCAGACCCCGCA
>JBDTXD010000158.1:0-4275 GCA_040006375.1 Actinomycetota bacterium | reverse complement strand
GCCAAGGCCAGGAGGGCGGGGGGAACCGGGCGATCGCTGAGGATGGGGTAGCCCCAGTCGTCCAGGTAGATGGCCTCGGGCAGGAGTTCGGCGCAGATCCCGTGGCCGGTGCAGGCGATCGGGTCGACGCGAAGGTGCGTGCGCGTGCTCATGTGGGCCTCGGCACGGCGGGCAGCGGCAGGGTGGACGGCCGCGAGGCGCCGGCGCATGGGGCGCCGGCCTGATGTGATTTCGCGTCCGACTCGAACGAACGCAGCGCGGAACGGAGCAGCCGGATCGCGCCGTCCGGATACCGGCACGCGCCGCGCCCCTCGATGTCATCGCTCCAATGCGCCAGCCGGGACAGCGTGCGGGCGTCGGCCTGTCCGGTCTGAAGCTGCTCGGTGGCCAGCGACACGGCTGCCAACCCGTGCACGCACGGGCCGCACTGACCTGCGGTCTGCCTCGCGAGCCAGTGGAGCACACCGGCAGTCTCGCGGATGACGCATCCGCCGTCGGGGAGGACGACGATAGACGCACATCCCAAGATCGCGCCTTCGGCCGCCAGGTCGGCGTGATCGAGCCGCACGCGGGCCGCGCGCGATGGGGTGAGCCATGTGCCCGAGTACCCGCCGATGAGGACTGCGGATATCCCCTCGGGCGCTCCGCCGGCGGCGCGCAGGACCTCGGTGAGCGCCATGCCGGCCGATACCTCGTAGACACCGGGCTTGCCCACGCCGCCCGAGATCGTGACGAGCATCGTTCCGGGTGTTTCCGGGCTCCCCGTCTGGCGGAATGCCTCCGCGCCACCCCGGTAGATCAGCGCGAGATGCGCGAGCGTTTCGACGTTCTGGATCAAGGTCGGCCGTCCGCCCACCCCTTGTTCGAACGGCCGCGGCCCCGACGTGGGGATCGGTGGGCCGCCGTTGATCAGATGCGTGAGCGCGCGCTCTTCGCCGGCCAGGTACGTGGACGGGACGTCGACCATCCGGATCCGCGGGGAAGCCGGCTCCGCCCGATAGCGCTCCGCCGCGGCGCGGCGGAGCGCATCCCGGGACGCGCCGGTGTGGATAACCACTCCGACGATGACCTCGTCGGCGCCCACAGCGGCTGCGGCCACGAGGGCCCCGTCCAGCACGAGATGCGGCGCGTGCGTCATGACGGTCGCATCCTTGTGGCTGGTCGGCTCACCCTCGCTGCCGTTGGCCACGACGATGGCTCGGCGCCTGCCTGCGGCGACCGCCCGCATCTTGGTGGCAGTCGGGAAGCCCGCGCCGCCCCGGCCGCGGAGCCCGGCCTGCGCGACAAGCTCCATCAGGTGCAGCGACGCCGAACGGCCCACAGGGGGTTTCGGGAACCGCTCGCGATGCTCCGCGAGCGTCGTCCACGCCCCCCGCCCGTTGAAGTGGTCCAGCAAGCGGTTCGAGCGGATGGCCGGCATGGTGGGAATGCTCATGCCCCGGCCCCCGCGTTGCTGATGGCGATCTGTCCTCTCGCGCTCCCTTGCGTCGGTGCGCTCAAGAGGATGGTTACGTTGATGCGGTCGCCCTGTCCGTCATCCAGAGACGCCAGGAGCGCTCCCTGTTGGAGTCCCGTGACCGCCCCGCGATAGACGGCAGCATGCTGAGGAGGGGTCAGTATCACGGTTCCCGAGTTCACGCCGAGCCCGCTCGTTTGCTGCGTGCCATGGATCGTTAGCTGCACACCGAGCGGCACCCTCCCGGTGGTCTTGCCGTTGATGGTCAGCACGACGTTGGAGCCCCCACCGACCACACTGGACGTCCCGTCGAACGTTGCCGTTCCCGGCAGGACCAGTTGCGTGACCGCCCGGACGGTTGACCTGTGCGTCGATCTGGCCGCGAGCAGCTTCGCAGGGGTTCCCGATCTGGCTGCCCATCCCGCCCGCAGCGGGCCGTTCAGCGTCCACACGAAGATGATCGCGGGGATCACGAACGCTCCGACCGTCATGGCAACCCGGCCCGGCTCCCACCGCTCCCATCCACGCGCTACGCGCCAAAGTGCCGCCGCAGCCACGGCCAAGACGGAGGCGAAGACCAGGGCCAGCATCCAGACTTGGTTCGCGTCGCTCCCGACGCCGATCCCGTGGAAGATCGCCGCGGCCCACGCGCCATAGGAGAACCAGTGGACGACCTTCCATGTGCCGACCTTCATCCGCGCCCGCAGCAAGCTCGTGACGAGGACGGCGAGGAGGAGATCGAGCGCGACCGAACCCAGTCCGAGCCAGATCGGTCGGTAGGCCGCCGTGAACGGCACGATGGCGTTCATCCACTTTATGGGGGCGAACGAGTCCAACACTGCCGTGGTGATGTGGATGGCCAGGAAGGCCAGCACCATGAGCGAGATGTTCCGGTGCACTCGCTGCAGCACGAACCGGGGCGTTCGGTCGGGACTCCACCGAACGGAGTTCGCGATGCCGAGCACCACCGTCGCGGTGACCAGAAGCATCGTGACGACGCCGGTCCCACGCGTCAGATACCAGTACGCCTTCGACGCGAGCGCGATCACGCTGCGCTCCGTTCGGGCCAGCGCAGGCGAGTGATCTGGCCGTTGGCCGCCACCAACCGGGCCGACAGGCGGAGTGCATCGAGCCACGGCAGCGCGGCGTCGCCGATCACCACGGCGTTGGTGCTGGCAACGTTGGCGCCGACGCAGGACGCGGCGGCCACGGTAACCGTGCGCCAGACCTCAGGTGCGGGGAGTCCTGTTCGCGGGTCGATCACGTGATGAACCTGGGTCCCGCCCTGGGCCCACCGGCGAACCGCCGTCGATGAGGTGGCGACACCGCCGTCGATGATCGAAATCGTTTCGCCCACCTCGGGTGTGCTCCTGTGGTCCTCGGCGATACCGATGGTCCAGCCACCCTGCAGCGACGCTCCGGCCACAGCGATGTCACCACCCAGAGACACCATGACCCCGCATCCGGCCGCGGCCGATGCGCGCGCAGCCGCGTGGTCGGCGGCGAGCGCCTTGGCGGTCGCGCCCAGATCGAGCATCACGCCAACGGGGATGCGGACCCGGCCGCGCTCGGCGTCCAGCTCGATCCCATCGCACCCGCGTGCAGGGACCCCGATGGGGGCCTTGCCGCGGCGTCCGGCGCCCGGAACCAGCGAGAAGTCGCGGTCGTACCCGATCGCTTCCATAGCACGGCCAACCGTCGGGTCCACGCCGCCGCCGGTTGCGCGCGCGGCCTCGATGGCGATCTTGAGGGCCTCGAGGAAGCGGTCGTCGACGCGCACCCATCTGCCCGGATCCGCGTTCACGCGGGACAGGTCGCTGTCGGCGCGGAACCGGCTACACGTGCGATCGATCTCGCAGACTTCGTGTTCGACCTGCTCGACCGCGGTTGAAAGATGGTCGGCCGACGGGGTTACGACCGTGGCGGTAGAGCCCAGGGCCGGAAAGCTGACGCGTGCGGGCCCCGAGATCACGACCCGCCCGAGGTCGCCTGGCCCCCGCCTCCCGCGCCGGTAGGTGCGCTGATCGGTGGTTGCGGCAGCACCACGGATCCAGCGGTACGGGGTGGGAGCGCAACGACGGGGCCGCGGGCCGGTGTGGCAGGTGATGTCGCTTTCCCCGTGGACGCGCTGTGGCCGGAGTACGCGACGGCCGCCACCGCTGAGAAAACCGCCGTCATCCCGACCGCGGCTGCAACGGTGAGCCGAGTGAGCTTGGAGACGGAGCGGAGCCCGCGATCGCGTGCGGAGCGGTCGAACGTTTTCGTTCCCATGGCATCAGTGTGCCCGGCACACCTCTGAGAACGATTTGAGAACGATTTGAAGACGGTCAGAATCGGTCGATATGGCCGACCGGGGGCGGCTACCTGGTCCCTGGGATCAGGGGCGGTCGCGTTCGGCGGTGTAGCGCTCCGCGAAGCGGTGGAGCAGTTCGTCCTGCGGCGGGTAGACGCCGCGATCGAAGAACCGCGACCGGATGCCGCGCTGCGCCCGCTCGCAGACCTCCCAGTCCTGCCGGGTGACGAGGTCCAGGAAATCGACCACGTCCGAACAATCGAAATCCTCTGCCTGGAAGGTCTCGGGCCGGAACAGGTAGTCCGAGACCACCGTGGTGTGTGATGCGGAGCGCGGCAGGAGCGTGTAGACCATCGCGCCGGTCGAGAACAGGTTCACCATGAGGTTCGGGAAGACGGCATAACCGTAGTAGGTCCTGCGGTCGATCTCGCTGAGGTTCGGGAGTTGGGGGAGGGTGGATGTGCCGTCCATCGTGAACGTGTACATGCCGTCGGCGAGCGAGACGCCGCCGTCGATCCGGTCGGGG
>JBDTXD010000157.1:0-4366 GCA_040006375.1 Actinomycetota bacterium | reverse complement strand
TACGGAGGCGGTTGCCTACGGACTCCGCACCACCGGTGGCATCATCACCGGTGCCGCTGTCATCATGGTTGCGGTGTTCGCCGGGTTCGCGTCAGGGCGGTTGGTTCCGCTGCAGGAGATGGGGTTCGGGCTGGCGGTTGCCGTATTCATGGACGCCACCATCGTCCGTTCCATCTTGGTGCCCTCGGCGATGCGGCTACTTGGTGACCGCAACTGGTACCTGCCGAAGTGGCTCGAGTGGCTGCCGAAGGTCAACGTGGAGGGACACGAGCCCACCGTGATCCCGGATCTGCCGGCCGAACAACCCGCGGGCGCCGCGAGGTAGTCCCGGCGATGCGGCTGGACGGGAGGGGGCTGTGCCCGCGCCTCTTCCCGTCCTTTTATCCGGCCTGGTCCGGTAGGGGGTGTGTGAGCGCTAGCTCTTCGCGCGCAGTCGTGCTTGGACCTCATCCGAACGCAGCTCGCGGAGCGCGTCGGTAGCAACCCAGCGGGCGGCCTTCGAGTCCATCGCGCCGATGCGTTCGGCCTCTTCGATCGCCGAGGCGTTGAGTGAGACGTTACGCTTGCCGATCTGGCGGAGCGACCAACTGACCGCCTTCTTCACGTAGTTGCGTTCGTCGGTCGCGCCACGGCGGATGAGTGGCAGCTGACGGAGCAGTTCGGCGTCGGAGACACCGACGCCCCATGCGGCCCGTTCCGCGATCATGGCATAACCAGCCCGCTTGACGAACTCCTCATCGCGAGCGCACCAGCGACGTGCCGTGGACAGTGCCGACGCAGTCTTGCTGAAGAGGTTGCCGCAGACCTGATCGCAGAGATCCCACGAATCGAAGTCCTCGACCCACGCCTCCATCTGATCGTCGGTGACGTCTTCGGGCCGGTCCACCATCGACGCCGTGATCCGCGCCTCGTGGATACCGGTCTTCCACAGTGCAAGCGCGAGGGCGTGATCGTCCAAGCGGGTCGTGGCGATCTTCCGGCAGTCGGGGACGCCGACGCCGATCGCGCGCTCGATATTGATCCCGATCCGTTTCATCCCCGGCTTGCGGGATACGTCGGCGGCTGCGGTGAGTTCCGCTAGGACGGCGTCACGACGCGCGCCGATGCCCGGCGTCATCTTGAGACCGATGGGTTGACCGCACAGGCGTGTTCGCCGAGAAGGCGACCGATATCCACGCGGTGTGCAGCGATCCATCGATAGAGGCGTTCCGTCGTGTCGGGGAACGTTTCGGCCAACCACGCGATCGGTGCACCGCCACGGACGCGGCGGGCGAGCACCGGCACTGCGGCCCCTGCGGACCACACGGCGCCGTTCGATGCGGCTGCGTGCCAGGAGGCCAGCCTCATCTCCATGTCCATCCCCGACAGGAGCAGTTCCCCGGTTGCGGAGCCGATCCCAACGAACGTGAGGGCGCCATCGGTGTCCCGAAGCCGCAGCTTGTCGGCGCTCCAACGGCAGAGGCCGCAGTCTTCGTCGAATAGCACCGTGATCGGATCCATACCCTGCAGCCTACGACCGAACCGCGCGCCGGCGCCCGCGAAGTTCTCAGCCCGCGGGCAGTTCGGGGATTGTGACGAAGCTCAGACCCATCTTCTTGATCCCCTTGATGATCGCTGGGAGCGCCTTGATCGTGTGTGCCGCGTCTCCCCCGCCGTCGTGCAGGAGCACGATCGAACCGGCCTGGACGTTGGAAAGCACCCGTGAGGCAACCTCTTTCGCGGTAAGGCTGGACTTCCAATCCTGCGGGTCGACGCTCCACATGACCACGCGCATCCCTTGGTTCCGCGCCTCCTGCACGACGGCGTCGTTCTCGCTGCCCCCCGGCGGGCGGAACAGGCTGGGTTGCATGCCGAGCGACGCGAGCTCCTCGTTGGTTCGAGACAGCTCGTCGTGGAGGTGTTGCGGCGTGAGGTCGGCGAGCGCCGGATCGAGTGGGTGATCCCATGAGTGGTTGCAGATCGTCATCCCCGCTTGTGCCACGGCTTGGGCGATCGATGGATACCGTTGGACCTCGTACCCAACCATGCAGAACGTGGCGGGAACGCGGAAGTGTTTGAGGATCTGCAGGATCCGTAGCGTGCTCACCGGCCACGGTCCGTCATCGAACGACAACGCGACCTCGCCCGGCGGGGTCGCGTGTCCGATCGGACGGTACGCGATCGATCCGACGATCCCCGACACCCGGCCGGTGGTGGTGATCTCCCGCATCGGGTAGCTGGTCAGCGTCAGCTCCGGGTCGCCCAAGCGAGCAGGCACCTGGCGGACACGCCGGCGGACACCTTCCGTTCGATCCTTCGCATCAGCGACGGTGATGGAGTCGCCGGCTCTCAGTGGCGCGGATCGGTCGGGGTGCGGATCCCCGTTGAGCTCGATATGGCCGTTGAACGCCGCGTGGTCCAGCACCACGCCGGTGACGGCCAGCAACCGGCCGGGCTGGGCGTGCAGGTGCAGCGTTCGGATGAGCGCCTCCAACGTGGTTCCCGCGGGCACGGGCTTGTCGGCGCCGTCCACCCTGACGGTGATCGGAGGTGGCGTCGTAGATGCAGGCGAGGGAGGCGGAACCGCCGAGGTGGAACACGCGGCCAAGGACACGGCGACGCCAAGGGCGAACGCCGCGCGAACCCGCGCGAGGTGGAACGGTATCCCGGCCATGGGAATGCGCCCATCCTGCCACGCGCGTCAAGCGGCGCGCGCGATGGGAGCATGTGCCGGTGGAGCACCGCAACGAACGACGACAGCGCCTCGCCCCCTCGGCGAGGGCGCTCATGGTGACGGATGCGCTCGCGCTGGTTGCATTCGTGCTGGCGGGGGCGGCCTCGCACCGGGACTCAGGGGTTCTCGTGGTCATCGGGCGGAACCTGGTGCCGCTGGGCGCGGCCTGGATGGCAGCGACGGTCCTGGTGGGGACCTATCGGCGGCGGTCCTGGGGTTCGATGGTCCTGACCTGGGCGATCGCCGCCCCGGTGGGCATCCTGGTTCGTTCGTGGGCCGTGGGCTCGCCGCGGGGGAGCGAACTCGGAACATTCCTCCTGGTCGGAAGCGGGTTCTCCCTGCTCTTCCTCTCGGTAGGCCGGGCCTTGGTGGCAGGTGCGACTCGCGCTCGAGCTGGAGAGCAACCGGCATGATGGCGTCCCCGACGATGGTGGACATGCCGGATCCGGGTTCGGCCAGGTCCTTCTGGCTGCAGGACGCGCTCGCGAACGATCCCGGCACGCCGTGCCCGGCCTTGGAGGGGGCGATCGCAGCCGATGTCTGCATCGTCGGGGGTGGCTTCGCCGGGCTGTGGACGGCGATCGAACTCACCGACCGCGACCCCGGTCTCCGGGTGGTCGTGCTGGAACAGGACATCTGCGGCGGCGGAGCGAGTGGGCGCAACGGTGGGTTCGCCTCGTCGTCGTGGTGGGATCTCGAGGGTCTGTGCCGGCTCTTCGGGCGAGAAGCGGGGATCCGCTACGCGTCTGCGGTTGCGGACGCACCGGCGCAGATCGGCTCGTGGTTGGAAACCAACGGTGTCGACGCCTGGTATCACCGGGAGGGGGTGCTCGGCGCGCGCGCCGGTGCGTGGCAGGGCGGGGTGGGGGATTCCGACGCAGCCGCGTTCTGCGCCCAGATGGGACTGGCGGATCGGATGCGCCCGATGAGCCAGGCGGAGGCCAGGGAGATCGCCGACTCACCGAGGTTCGTCGGTGGCGCATTCATCGAGGACTCGGCAACGGTGCAGCCCGCCCGTCTGGCCAGGGGGCTTCGCCGCGTGCTCCTAGAACGTGGCGCGCACATCTTCGAGCGAACCCAGGTAACCGGGATCTCCCGCACCGATCCCGCGGTGGTGACCACGACGGATGGTCGTGCCCGCGCACCGCAGGTGGTCCTGACGACGGGGGCTTGGGCGGCCGGTTGGCCGGGGTTCGGGCGAAGCTTCGGCGTGATCGTCGACTACATGGTGGCGACCGAGCCCATCCCCGACCTCTTAGAGGAGATCGGGTGGACTACACACGTCGGCATCGCGGACGGCCGGGATCTGCTGTTCTACCTGCGCAAGACCGACGACGGTCGGATCGCGATCGGTGGGGGAGCGACCGGCGTGGCCCTGGGCGGCCGGTTCGGTCGGTCGGTGACGCACGATCGGGCCGTGGCCGAGGTGGCCGCGCGCGGTCTGCTCTGGCTGTTCCCGCAGCTCGAGGGTGTGCGATTCACTCACGCCTGGGGAGGGCCGATCGATCAGACGGCAGCGTTCGTCCCGTTCTACCGGACGCTGGCTCCGGGCAACGTGCACGCGGGGCTCGGTTTCTCGGGCCACGGGGTGACCCAGGCCTTCGTCGGGTCGAAGATCCTGGCGTCGAAGGTGATGGGCGTCAGCGACGAGTG
>JBDTXD010000156.1:0-4369 GCA_040006375.1 Actinomycetota bacterium | reverse complement strand
GACTACGACATCGACGTGGACGAACTCAACGGCCGGTGGGCGCAGGCCGCGAACGTCGACGAATGGACCCAGTTCATCCTCAAGCAGACCGGCGACGCGGTTGAGACCATCACGCACGCGCCCTCGTCCGGGATCTGGTCGATCGGCGATGGTGGAGGGATCAGCTACGCGAGGCGTGACACCGACTGGCACACGGTTCGGAGTCAGGACGAGGCGTTCTATCTGAGGATCGCCAGTGAGGGCCAGTACCGCTACCCGGGCGCGGATCTAGGCATCCTGGTGACGCGCGGGCGCTTCATGAACGATGAGCACGAACTCCTGGATCGCGCGAAGGACTGGATCACGGGGATCAAGGGTCAGTTCACGAGTGTCGCACCGGACGCGCGGACGCCGGCGATCAAGCCCGAGCCTTTCGGCTTCAAGATGCTCTGATGCGGATGGTCCCGTTGACCTTCCGGGCGCTCCGCGAGGAGCGGTTCGGACCTTTGTGGCAGTCGGTGTTCGAGGAACGTTGGCCGCATTACAAGGAATGGTTCTTGCGCGAAGGTGAGGCCGAGCGGCCCTCCTACGCCACCAGTGTTCGCATGTTGCGTGAACACATGCCCGAACTCATCCCGGTCTACGAACGGCTGGTCGAGCTGGCGGGTGGGGGAGATCTGGCCTCGCGGATGCTCTCCTTGTACAAGCCGCCGCCGTACCTGGCCGCCTGTTCGCAGGGCGCGTGGACGCGCGATGGGGCTCCCGTGCTGGTGCGCAACTACGACTACGCCCCCTCGCGCTTCGAGGGAGACGTGTGGTCGACGCGGCTGTTGGAGCGCCGGGTGATCGGTATGAGCGATTGCCTCTGGGGTCTCCTGGATGGGATGAACGACGCGGGGCTCGCGGTGTCGCTGACGTTCGGCGGCCGACGTTCGCTGGGCGAAGGGTTCGGGATCCCGATCGTGGTGCGCTACCTGTTGGAGGTGTGCGAGACGGTCGGTGACGCCAAGGCGGTGCTGGCGCGCCTGCCGTACTCCCTGAGCCACAACCTGACGCTGGTGGACGCCGCAGGCGGGGTGCTGACGGCGTACCTCTCGCCGGATAGAGATCCGGTTTTCGGCGACGTGCCGGCCGCTACCAACCACCAGGGCACGGTCGAATGGCCCGAGCAGGCGCGCGTCACCCGTACCATCGAACGCGAACGCCGTGTCCTCGATCTGTTGAACGCCCCGGAAACAACCGCGCATACGTTCAGCGATGCATTCCTCAAGGCTCCCTTGTTCAGCACCTCATACGCCAACGGATTCGGCACGCTGTATACCGCGGCCTATAACTGCGCGGGAGGGGCGCTCGACCTCCGCTGGCCGACCCACACGTGGCGACTGACGTTCGAGGACCCGGTCGAAGCCACTCACACGGAAGTACTCGCTGAGGGTTCGCAGGGGTAGGCGAGGAAGCTCGGATGCGCTTCCACCGAGACCATGAGGGTGCTTCACTCCAGGGTGTTAGCTCAAGAGAGGGGCTCGACATGGAGAAGAAGCAGCCAGGCGCGATGATCATGGCGGTGGGCGGGGTCTTGATGGCGGTCGGCGCCGTACTAACGTGGCTCAGCTTCAAGATCGACCCCACCGAACTCGCGGCAGCTTTCAAGGACAAGACCGGCGTGGATGTCACAGGGGTCGCTGGGTTCCCCAGGTCGGAAACGAGATCGTTCGCGGGGACCCGAGGGTGGGAGGGCAAGCTCGCCTTGGTTGCCGGCGTCGTGGTTCTTGCCATCGCGATCGCGGCGCTTGTGGGCGCGGTGAAGGGATCGATCGTTGCATGGCTGGCATTCGCTGGTGCCGCAGCAGGCATGATCGGCGCTGTCTATGTGCTGTCTACCAAGTCGGGAAAGGTGTCGAGCCAGGTGTCGGGCCTGAAGACCTCACTTGCCCCGACGCTCTCGAAGCTTGGCATCAGTTCCACCGCGCTGGACCACCTGTTCAAGGTCACTACGGGGATCGGCGTGTATGTGGTCCTGGGTGGCGGCGTGGTTGCCATCGTCGGAGGGCTGATGGTGATGCGCAAGGACGCTGCCCCGGTGATGGATGCGGCTACGCAAATGGTCTCAGCTCCTGCAACCGGTTCGGGGTTGGGCACGCCAACGCCTCCTGTCTCCCCGGGCGTCCCACCCGTCTCGCCACCGATATCGACCCCTCCCACCCCTCCGGCGACGCCTGAACCACCAGCGCCGATGGGTGATGGCGGCGGTAGCGTGCCGAGCTAGCCCCGCCCGCTCTCCATATGCGTACAACGGAGATCCGGATCTCGACCGCGGGGCGGCGCATCGTTGACATCAGTGACGAGGTCCGGGCGTTCGCGGAACAGGCGGGGGGCGAGGGTCTGGTGAACATCTTCGTCCCGCATGCCACCGCCGGCGCCGCGCTGATGGAGACGGGCTCGGGGTCAGAGCCCGATCTGGCTGAGGCATTGGAACGCCTAATGCCGCGCGATGACCGATACGAACATCGGCATGGTTCGATCGGGCACGGTGGCGATCACCTATTGCCGGTCTTCGTCTCGCCGTCGCTGACGATCCCTGTGATCGGCGGAACGCTCGCCCTCGGCGTCTGGCAGTCTGTCGTCCTGGTCGATCCGAACAGAGAGAACGACACCAGAACGGTGCGTCTGAGTCTCATTTCGGGCTAGAGGAGGCACAGGGTGGATCGCGGAGCCAGGAGAAGCGCCGCTCTTGGTTTCATCGCCGGTGTCGCGTTGGTGGTTGGCGCGTTCCTCCCGTGGGTGCGGTCCGGGTACGACGCCGCTGGCCTGAACGCGAGGGAACTGGTGCAGTGGCGGATCGTCCTTGGCTCGGTTCACCTCCCTCGATGGGACGTCGACGACGGAAGGCTCCGTCGTCATCGTGTGCGGCGGGGTTGTGCTGCTCTTCACCTGCGTCGCATTCCTCAGAGAAGGGATGGGTGCCGCGGTCTCGCGGGCGTTCGCTGTCTCCGGGGCGTTCGGAATCGGGTTGGTTACCTATGACCTCGTTCGCGTCGAGGGCCTGGCTCGCGGGTCGGTGGGGGCCACGTCGATGGAACCGAGCATCGGCGGACCGCAGGGATTCACCGATCCGGGTTGGGGGATCTTCCTCTGCGGTATCGGAGCCATCCTGGCGCTCATCGCAGGTGTTCTCGTGGATCGGCACTCTTCGTGCACGAGCTCCCGCGGGGGAGCCACATCGATCCTCGCCGTGGGCGCGTCGATCGCCGTTTCCTCCGCCTTCCTGACCTGGATCAGGGTGCATCCGAAGGACTTCGTCGAACCCCTGGACAGCGCCTCGGTGCTGCTGGGCGGGCAGTTGCTGATCGGCAGGGTCATCGCCGCCTTCGGTGTGCTTGCGCTTCTCACGGCCGGGGTGTTCCTCCGGGTCGGATCCCGTAGGGCGTTCGCGATCTCGGCGGCCTTCGGTGCGCTGGTGGTGGCGAGCGCGATCTACTGCCGCATCACGCTGCCTGCGCGGTACGCCGACGTCATGGTCGGCCACCTCGAGGCAGAACACGCCGGCGTGCCTACTGCCGGCATGGCGGCGCAGATTGCGTCGAACGCCGAGGCGGGAGATCCGTCGATCAGGATGGGTGCCGGGCTGTGGTTCGCGATGTTCGGCGGCGCATTGACCCTGGCGGGCGGGTCTCTCCGGCTCGGGTCTGCTCCGGCCCACGATACGGACACCGTCCTGATCCGTTGCCGGAGACTGTTGCCTAGAGGTACTGGCCGGGCGCGCGGTCGGTCTTGGTGGCGGGCGGGGATTTCACGGCTTGCACGTCGCGCTCGCGCAGGAGCACTAGGTCCTCGCCGTCCAGTTCGACCTCGAGGCCGCTGGAAGGCAGGTAGAGCACCCTGTCGCCGGTCTTGGCAACGCGGACGTCCGGGCCGATCAGCTCCACCTCTGCCCAGTTCAACCGCTTGGGAGCGGGCATCGCGGTGGCGGGGATGAGGAGGCCACCGGAGGACTTGCGTTCCCCATCCGCGGGCGGTCGCACGACGATCCTGTCGGCCGTGAGACGAACGTCGCCGGCGGCGCCCGCTGCGACCGCGACCTTCTTGAGGCGCGGCTTCTTCGGCTTCTCCGACCCGTTGGTGCCGGCGACCGTGATGGCGGGGTCCTTTGCTCGTGGCATCGGACCGAGTGTACCGACGTCGAACCGGTACCATGCCGCCCCATGAAGGCGAAGAAACTGCTCGACCTCGGCGTCAAGGAACTCAAGGCCTCCCCAGCGATCGACCACTGGCAGAAGGGACGGGAGCGGATCGAAGCCGAGGATCTCCTCAACTTCGTGCTCGATGTCGACGATGACCCGCCCGGCGACACGGAGATCCGCAAGAAGGATGCGGCCCTGTTCGACCAGCT
>JBDTXD010000155.1:0-4397 GCA_040006375.1 Actinomycetota bacterium | reverse complement strand
ATCCGAAACCGGGGAGATGGTTGTGGAACAAGAGGTATCCGAGTCCGGCGCCGACATCCAGAAGCACGTGCGCCACGACGAACGGCCACGTCCGACGCCATCGCAGGAACAGCGCCCCGAAGAACAGTCCCATCAGGAGGTTCCCGACGAACCCGCCCCAGCCCTGATAGAGGTGATAGGTGCCTCGAAGGAGCGCCGGCGCCAGGACCGCCCAGATGGCGGGCCACCGGAGCTGCTGCAATCGCGTCACCAGGTACCCGAGAACGATGATCTCCTCGACCAACCCCGCCGAGATCGCATTGAGGAAGAGCGCCGGGACCGTCCACCAGTGACCGCGCGGGGGCACCGGCACAACGAACCGATTCATATGGAGCGCCACCGCCCCCAGATAGATGGCGATCCCCACCACCGCAACGACGATGAACAAGACGACGGCGCGCGCAAGATCGCGCTGTCGGTCACCGGCATCCAGGCCGAGTGAGGCCAGGCCCCCGTCCGAGCGCCGCGCGAGATGCAGGACCAGCAGCGCAGGCCCTAGGCTGAGCGCGAAGTCGATGACCTGGAGGTAGAACCGGAGGGACTGATCTCCGACCGCCACCGCGACCCCGGATACAGGGGCGGTCGCCAGGCTGATGATCGCGTTCACCGCCCCGGCAACGAGCGTCGACACCAGCAGGACGACGACGGTCTCCTCCACCAGCGTCCGGCGATCGGCAGGCGCGGCGGGCACGGGGGGGACTGGCGGGAGCACCGGTTCCATCCGGCTCACTGTACGCACCGCGGCTCTTCTAGACTGCCCGCTACCCGACGAAGGAGCATCCCCTTGGCAGCACGGACAACGGCAGACCTGGTCATCGTCGGAGCCGGTGCCATAGGCGGATGGGCGTCGTGGTTCGCCGCTCACGATCACGGGGCCCGGCGGGTCATCGTCCTGGAGCAAGGCGTGGCGGGACAGGGAGCGTCCTCGCGCGCAGCCGGCATGGTGCGGGCGCAAGGCGGTTCGCCCGACACGGTTCGGCTGGGGATGTGGAGCATCGGCTTCTATCGCCGACAGCAGCGGCTGCTCGGCACCGACTCCGGCTTCAGCGAGCAGGGCTACCTGATCCTCGCGAGGACCGCGGCGGACGAACGAACGGCGCGCGCGCGGGTGGAGATGCAGCGTAAGGTGGGCCTGGACGTTCGATGGATCGACAAGAACGAGGTCAGGCGGCTGAACCCGACGCTCGCGGCCGGGTTCCGCGGCGCCACGTACTGTCCGACCGACGGCTGGGTCGATCCGCCACGCAACGTGCGGGCGTACTCGCTGGCGATGCAGCAGGCCGGGATCGACCTCCGCGAACGGACATCGTTCACCGGCGTGCGCATCTCGCGCGGGCGCGTGACCGGTGTTCGCACATCCCGCGGTGTTATCGCGACCGAGCGAGTGATCCTCACAGGCGGACCAACGCTCCGTGAGGTGGGGCGTTTGGTCGGCGCGCGTTTCTTGGTGGGAGCAGCACGACACCAGGTCGTGGTGACCGAACCGCACCCCGACTTCCAGGTTCCGGACCGGCCGATGGCGTTCGATCTGCGGTCCGGGATCTACTGGCGGCCCGAGGACGGCGGCCTCATGTGGGGCATGTCCAACCCGAACGAGGCCCCCGGCCCCGCACGCGGCGTCGACTGGGACTACCTTCACCTGATGGAGAAGCAGCTGAACCGCGTGGTGCCACTGACCAAGAAACTCGGCATCCGGAAGGCCTGGGCGGCCACGATCGAATACACACCCGACCACCTGCCGCTGCTGGGGCCGGTGGTCCTTCGCGACGGGAGCGAATTGGGAGGCGCCACGGTCGCCACCGCAAACGGTCACGGGATGATGTGGGGCCCGGCCATCGCGCGGATCGCCGCGGACCTCTCACTCGCCGGCCAGACGCGGGTGGTCAAGCACGCTGACCATTTCCGCATGGACCGCTTCGACGAACACGGCCGATCGCCGTTCGTCGATCCGGTCGCCCTGCCGTTTCCGATCGCCGTCGATGACGACTGAAGGGTGGGGCTACGCGAGAACCACGTCGACGGCGATGAGCTCGCTGTCCGCGGAGGACTCGATCTCCAGCGCGGCGTCATCAGTGATCTGGGCGGCGTCGCCGGTCTGCATCCGCTCGCCGTTGACCGTTACGTCTCCTTCGATGACGTAGAGGTAGATGCCGCGGCCTTCGCCGATAGGTTGCGACACAGCGGTTCCCGCCGTCAGGCGCGAGACGAACACGTGAGTATCCTGGTGGACCAGGACGGCGTCGCCACCATCCCCGCTGATCACCTTCAGCATGTTGTCGGTCCGGTCCGCAGTGGTAAAGACCTTCTGTTCGACCCCGGGCGTCAGACCCTTCTCGCGCGGCATGATCCAGATCTGGATGAACCGCATCGGCTCGTCGGGGCTCGCGTTGCGCTCGCTGTGGAGGGCACCTGATCCGAGCGTCATCCGCTGGACGGAGCCCGCGGGAAGCGGTCCGGGCGGACTGCCGACACTGTCCTCGTGGCCGAAGAGTCCTTCAACCACATACGTCAGACCCTCGATGTCTCGGTGCGGATGCATCGGCCAGACGGCGCCGGGGATCAGCCGGTCGTCGTTGAACACCCGCAGCGTGCCGAACCCCATGTACTCCGGGTCGTGATAAGAGTCGAACGAGTAGTGCCAGCGCGCCCGGAACCAGCCGCCACTGACATCGCTGATCTCCGCGTCGCGGCGGATGCGGACGGTCATCGGTTCAGAACGAGATAACTGGACAGGTGAGCGTGCGGGTGATGCCTTCCAGGTCCTGCATGGGCATGACCACTTTCTTCGCGAGTTCGTCCAGGTCCATCGCCTCGGCGCGGGCGATGACGTCGTAGGGTCCGGTCACTCCGTCGACCTGGGCAACACCGTCGATGCCTTGGATCATGTCGGTGACCTGACCGGCTTTGCCAACCTCCGTCTGAACCAGGATGTACGCGGTGACCATGTAGGGCTCCTCCCGTCTTTGGGCGACCATCGTAGGGGCGTTCGCCATCCGGCGCACATCGGGCCAACGGGGGGTTCGGAACACGGCATGCCGCTGCGCGATGTTGCGCGTATTCCGGGCGGCTGGGACACTTCCGCGCATGGCCAAGGTCGCGATCATCGGCGCGGGAAGCGTCGAGTTCACCCGGAACATCCTCGCCGATCTCAGTTCGTACCAGGAGCTGCACGGGCAGCTGCATGTCGCACTCCACGACATCGACGCCGAGCGGCTCGGGTATGCGCAGCGCGCGGCGGAAAGCATCGTCGCGCGCCAGGGAGCCGGCCACACGGTGAGCGCGCACACCGATCGCCGGGAGGCGTTCGAGGGTGCGGACTACCTCATCAACGAGATCCAGGTCGGCGGTATCCGCGGCACCTCGATCGACTTCGCCATCCCGCGCTCGTATGGCCTGCGCCAAACTATCGCCGACACCATCGGGATCGGCGGCATCATGCGAGGACTCCGCACGATCCCGGTGATGATCGAGATGGCCGACGAGATGGCGACCCTGTGCCCGAACGGCCTCCTCCTCAACTACACGAACCCTATGGCGATGGTCCCGTGGGGCATCTACGCCGGTAGCGCATGGCCAGCGTCGCGGACCATCGGCGTGTGCCACAGCGTTCGCGACACGCATCACTTCCTGGCCGAGACCGTGGGCGTGCCCGAGGATGACATCCGCTACGTCACCGCGGGGTTCAACCATCAGTGCTTCGTCTACACCTTCGAGAACCGGCGAACAGGCGAGGATCTCTATCCCGAGCTCCGCGCCGTTATCGACGCCGACCCGGAAGGCCTGGGGCGCAGGGTGCGCGTGGAGATCTTCAAGCGGTTCGGCTACTTCCCCACCGAGTCCTCCGAACACTCGAGCGAGTACGTTCCCTGGTTCATCCGCCACGACGGCCAGGTCGAGCACTTCCGCATCGAGATCGACGAGTACCTCCGACGGTGCGAGGAGAACATCGCCGAATGGAAGGCCATGAAGGAGCTCCTGGACGCAGGCCGGGAACTGGACATCGAACTCAACGACGAACTCGCCTCTCAGATCATCCGCGCGGCCGAGACGGGAGTGGCACGCGAGATCTACGCGAACGTCCGGAACGACGGGCTCATCGACGGGCTCCCGATGGACGCGTGCGTCGAAGTTCCCGCGATCGCCGACAAGGATGGCGTGACACCCACCCGGGTGGGGACACTTCCCCCGCAGACCCTCGCGTTGAACCGGACGTTCCTCAACGTTGTCGAACTCACCGTCAAGGCCGTGCTCGAGGGGCGGCGCGACCACGTCTATCAGGCCGCACTGCTGGACCCGAACACGGCCGCACACCTCACGACCGCGCAGACCCACAACATGGTCGACGAACTACTCGCCGC
>JBDTXD010000154.1:0-4410 GCA_040006375.1 Actinomycetota bacterium | reverse complement strand
GAAGCTCCCGCCCCGCAGGAGACCGAGCCCGAGGCCCCTCCGGCGCCGACAGAAGAGGTCAAGGCCGCCGATGACGAGGTCTCCCTGGAGTCGATCCTGGAAGACCTGAAGCGGCGCGAGGGCCGTTCCGAATAGGGAAGGCTGACCGGGCCCGCATACGCCCGGTGCCGACCCCGCGATCATGCTGTTCGTCGGACTTACCGGGGGCATCGGCTCCGGCAAGTCGACCGCCGCCGCGATGCTCTCCGAGCTGGGTGCGGTCGTCGTGGACGCAGACACGCTCGCGCGCGAAGCGGCTGCTTCGTCCTCGCCCCGGTTCCCGGAGATCGTCGGGTTGTTCGGGCCGGGGGCGGTGCGTCCGGACGGCGAGCTCGACCGCGCAGCGGTCGCGGCCATCGTGTTCTCCGATCCAGCGAAGCTGCGCGGGCTTGAAGCGTTGATCCACCCGATCGTGGACGCCAGGATCGAGGAGGAGCTCACGCGATATGCCGGAACGGACACGGTCGTGGTGTTGGACACACCCCTCCTCATCCCGATGGGCCACCAGGCTCGATGCGACGCGGTGGTCGTCGTGACGTCCACGCAAGAGCGACAGCTCGAACGGCTCCTGGAACGGGGGATGGCGAAGGAGGACGCGCGGGCCAGGATGGCGGTGCAGTCCTCGCTCGAGGAGATCGCTGCGTACGCCGACTACGTCCTGGACAACGAGGGCTCCGAAGAGGAGCTGCAGGGCCAGGTGCGTCGACTGTGGTCGAAACTCGAGCATGACCTCCGGACGCAGGGTGGGGAGCCCGGCTGATGACGCAACCCTCGTCGGTATCATCGGCGCCGTGAGGTTCAAGGCGGTCTTCTTCGATGCAGGTGAGACCCTGGTTCATCCCGCGCCCTCGTTCCCGGAACTCTTCGCGTCGGTCGTAACGCGCGAGGGGCACCCGCGGACCGACGACGAGGTCCGTCTGGCGGCCGCCGTGATCACCGAGCGGTTCTCCGCCGCCGCCAAGGCGAACGAACTCTGGACCACGAGCGCGGAACGCTCCGAGCGCTTCTGGGGGACCGTGTACGACCTGATGATCGAGGCGCTGGAACTGCCCACGGGCAATGGGCTGCGGGGCACGCTCTACGCCGCGTTCACCGATCTGACGAACTACGCCCTGTTCGACGACGTGCCGCCGATGTTGGAGGAGCTCGGGTCCCACGGAACGATCCTGGGCATCGTGTCGAACTACGAGGTGTGGCTCGAGGACCTCCTTGGAGCGCTCGGCGTGCGCGATGCGTTCGGGGTTCGGGTGATCAGCGGAGTGGAGGGGTTCGAGAAGCCCGATCCACGGATCTATGAACTCGCGATGGAGCGGGCCGGGGTCACGGCAGCAGAATCGGCTTATGTGGGCGACAATCCGGAGTTCGATATCGATCCGCCCGAAGCGCTGGGGATGTTCTCCGTTCTCATCGATCGCCGGAACCGCCACCCCGAGCACCCGGGCGTGCGGCTCACGGATCTGGCGCAACTCGTGGAGGCGTTGGCATGAACGATCACCTGTACACCACCGACACGGCGACGCAGGCGCTCCAGGATCTCCGCACCCGGCTCCCACGGCTGCGCGAGGCGCGGCGGGCGCTGGTTGGCGCGAGCGCGCGCATCACCGACGCCATCGCCTCCGACGGGGGAGGGGTGGCCGGCACCGATTGGTTCACTGCCCAGACCGAACTCAAGACCGAGGTTGAACACCTGGCCAAGGCCGGGATCCTCCTCCGCGATCCTGAGAAGGGACTCGTCGACTTCCCCGCCGAACGTGAGGGCAGGCGGGTCTTCCTGTGCTGGCAACTCGGCGAGGACGATGTGCGGTTCTTCCACGAGGAGTCCAGCGGGTTCAGCACGCGGAAGCCGTGGTGACCAGCGGCATGCGCCCGGTCGTCGTGATCCTGGGGCCTCGGGGCGAGCCACCGCCCGGGATCAAGGGCGCGGAGGCCTTCGCCGATCTCCGCTTCGCCGACAGCTTGAACGAGATCCGCGACGCGTTGCCCGGCGCCGACGCGCTGTTCTTCTGGCACGCCAGCCGGCGCGATCTGGAGGAGGCGTGGGATGCCGCCGACCAACTGCGATGGATCCAGACCGCGTCCGACGGCGTGGACGGGCTCCTGTTCCCGGCGCTCATCTCCTCGGAGACACTCGTGACCAACGGACGGGGGATCTTCGAGGACGCCATCGCCGAATGGGTGATCGGGGTGCTCCTCGGGTTCGCGACACGGATCCCACAGTCCTTCGCCGCGCAGCGCCAGCACCGTTGGATCTCGGGCGAGACCGAGCGGCTCGCCGGCTCGAGTCTGCTCGTGGTTGGCCCGGGCCCGATCGGGCGGGCTGTTGCGACACGCGCAGGGGCTCTCGGGATGGAGATCGCCGCCGTCGGCCGGACGGCCCGGGAGGACGACCTGTTCGGCCGGGTACGGCCGGTCGGGGAACTGGCGGACGCCGTCGCCGATGCTGACGTTGTGGTGGATACGTTGCCGATCACGTTGGAGACGCACCACCTGTTCGACGCCCGGATCTTCTCGGCGATGCGGCCCACCGCGCGGTTCGTGAACGTCGGGCGCGGCGCGACCGTGGACGAACCCGCGTTGATCCGAGCCCTCCAGAAGAGAGAGATCGCCGGCGCGGCCCTGGACGTCTTCGAGACGGAGCCGTTGGCCGCCGACAGTCCACTGTGGGACCTGCCGGGCGTCATCATCAGCCCGCATATGTGCGGGGACTTCGAAGGATGGGAAGAGATGGCGGTGGACCTGTTCCTGGACAACCTCGCCCGATTCGCCCGCGGAGAGACGCTCCGCAACCCCGTGGACAAGCACGCAGGCTTCGGAGCCGGCTGAGATAGGCTCACAAGATATGGCAGACCGCGTGATCGAGATCAAGGGACTCCGGAAGTCCTACGGCGACTTCGAGGCCGTGAAAGGGATCGACATCCATGTCGACCGCGGCGAGGTGTTCGCGCTCCTGGGCCCCAACGGCGCCGGCAAGACCACGACCGCCGAGATCTTGGAGGGCTACCGCACCCGCACCGAGGGCACGGTGAGCGTCCTCGGGTTCGACCCGGCCGCCAACGATCTGGAGATGAAGGCGCGGATCGGGATCGTCCTGCAATCGACCGGGGTCGACCCGTACCTCACGGTCACCGAGACGGTCGACCTGTTCGCCGGGTACTACGAACACCCTCGCGAGGCAGCCGAGGTGATCGACCTGGTCGGGTTGGGAGAGAAGCGCGAGGTGCGGGTGAACAAGCTGAGCGGCGGGCAGCAACGCCGCTTGGACGTGGCCGTCGCGCTCGCCGGCGACCCGGAGCTCCTTTTCTTGGACGAGCCGACCACCGGCTTCGACCCGAACGCCCGGCGGAACGCGTGGGAGATCGTGAAGAACCTCGCGGGGCTGGGCAAGACCGTATTCCTCACGACCCACTTCATGGACGAGGCGCAGTATCTGGCAGACAGGGTCGCCGTCATCGCGAACGGCACGATCGTCGCGGAGGGAACGCCGGAGACGATCGCCGGACGCGACACCATGCAGGCACGCATCCGCTACCGCGTCCCCCCCGGCGCGACGCCTCCTCCCGGCCACGACGACGCCCGAACCTCGGACGGTTCGTTCGAGCTACGGGTGGATGACCCCACGAAGACGTTGCACGAACTCACTGCCTGGGCCGTGGAGCACAGCTACACGTTCGACGCGCTCGAGGCATCGCGTCCCTCGCTCGAAGATGTCTACATCGAGCTCACCAGCGGCCAGGAGGGAACGGAATGAGCGGGTTCGGGCTCGCCCTGCGTCAGGTCCGCTTCACGAACAAAGCGTTCTGGCGGAACCCTGCGAGCGCCTTCTTCACCTTCGCGTTCCCGTTGATGTTCCTGGTGATCTTCACTTCGCTCTTGGGGTCGGGGAACCAGGTAATCGGCGGCGTGGTCATCAAGCAGTCGTGGTACTTCGTGGGCGCGATGGCCGGGTTCGGCGTCATCTCAGCCTGCTATACGAACATCGCGATCACCGTGACGTTCCAGCGCGACCAGGGGATACTGAAACGGCTTCGCGGCACGCCGCTGCCCTCGTGGGCGTACCTGTTCAGCCGAGTCGTGCATTCCATGATCGTCGCTGCGATCCTCGTGGTGATCACCCTGCTCTTCGGGAAACTGGTCTACGGTGCGCCGCTTCCGAGCGGTCTCCCTGCCCTGGAATTCGTCGTGGCGCTTGTCGTGGGGGCGCTCAGCTTCTCGGCGCTCGCGCTCGCATTGACCGGCGCCATCCCGAACGCCGACGCGGCGCCACCGATGGTGAACGCAACCATCCTGCCGCTCCTGTTCCTTTCCGGCATCTTCATCCCACTGGGAGACGATGCCCCGGGGTGGATCAAGCTCGTTGGGAAGATCTTCCCG
>JBDTXD010000153.1:0-4431 GCA_040006375.1 Actinomycetota bacterium | reverse complement strand
GCCAACGCTCGAGCAATGCGAACTCGAAAACGACGTCCCATGAGCTCTCGGAGTCGGAGAGATCCTCGGCCCCGGCCTCGAGCGCCAGTTCGAGCAGGCGATCCTCATCAGGCGCCAACGCCTTCTCGACGACGATGATCCCCTTGCGGGTGAACATCCAGGCGACGCTCCCCTGTTCGCCCAGGTTGCCGTTGTTGCGGCTGAATGCGTGCTTGATCTCCTGGCCCGTTCGGTTCCGGTTGTCGGTCAGCGTCTCGATGAGGAGTGCGATGCCCCCGGGGGCGTATCCCTCATACACGAGTTCTTGGTAGTGCGCTGCGCTGCTGTCCTCGCCGACCCCGCGCTTGATCGCCCGCTCGATGTTGTCGCTCGGTACGCTGAAGCTCTTCGCTTTGTCGACCGCCGAGGCCAGCGTCATGTTGCCCTCGACGCTCCCCCCGCCCTCGCGCGCGGCAACCTCCACCGCCCGAAGGAGTTTCGCGTACATGTTCGAGCGCTTGGAGTCGGTCGCCTCCTTCTTGCGCTTGATCGTTGCCCACTTGGAGTGCCCTGACATCTACACCTTCCCTAGGAGATACGCATGGAGCGCGGCGTCCCCCACCAGTTCCGGGTGGAACGAGGCGACCACGATGTTCCCCTGTTCTAGGACGACGGGGTGGCCTTCGTGCTCCGCCAGGATACGAACCCCCGGGCCCACATCGTCCACCCGAGGGGCCCGTATGAACACCCCCCGAACCTGCTGGTCTATCCCCTCCACCGCCACGTCCGCCTCGAACGATTCGACCTGCCGGCCGTACGCGTTGCGCTGCACGGTGATATCGACGAGCGGGAAGAGCGGCTCCCCCGCTCCCTCGATCCGTTCGGCCAGGACGATCATCCCGGCGCACGTCCCGAAGATCGGCATCCCCGCTTCCGCGCGTTCCAGGACCGGCTCGACGAAGCCATAGAGGCGTGCGAGCTTGCCGATCGTCGTGGACTCGCCCCCGGGGATCACCAGACAGTCCACACCCCCGAGCTCCTCGGGCGTTCGCACCTCTACGGGCGTCGCGCCGGCCTCTCCCAGCATCCTTGCGTGCTCCCGGAAGTCACCCTGTAACGAGAGAACGCCAGCCTTCATCATGTGCGGTCACCAGCCGCGGTCCTGCAGCCGGGTTTCGAGCTTGCTGATCTCCAGGCCCGCCATCGGGTCCCCCAGGCCATGGGAGACCTTCGCCAGGACGTCTGGGTCCTGGAAATGCGTCGTCGCCTCGACGACCGCGCGCGCCATCGTGGCCGGATCCTCGGACTTGAAGATCCCCGAACCGACGAACACGCCGTCCACACCCAGCTGCATCATGAGTGCGGCATCCGCGGGCGTGGCGATCCCGCCCGCGGAGAAGTTCACGACGGGGAGCTTCCCGGTCTCAGCCACCATCCGGACCAACTCGACCGGGGCGCCCAGGTCCTTCGCCTTCGTGACGTACTGCTCCGGGCGCAGGGTCGTCACCTCCGCGATGTCGCGGAGGATCTGCCGCTCGTGTCTCACGGCCTCGACCACGTTGCCGGTCCCGGCCTCGCCCTTCGTCCGGATCATGGCCGCACCCTCCGCGATGCGCCTGAGCGCCTCACCGAGGTTGCGGGCACCGCACACGAACGGCACCGTGAACGCCCACTTGTCGATGTGATACTCCTCGTCCGCCGGCGTCAGCACCTCCGACTCGTCGATGTAGTCGACGTTCAACGATTGCAGGATCTGCGCCTCGACGAAGTGCCCGATGCGGGCCTTGGCCATCACGGGGATGCTCACACACTCCTGGATCTCCTGAACCTTGGTCGGGTCGGCCATCCGCGCGACGCCGCCGTCGCGGCGGATATCGGAGGGAACGCGTTCCAGCGCCATCACGGCGCACGCACCGGCGTCCTCGGCGATCTTCGCCTGGTCGGCGTTCGTGACGTCCATGATGACGCCGCCCTTCAACATCTCCGCCAGACCCGACTTCACCCGAAACGTGCCGGTTTCGCGTTCCATTGTGGATCCCTCCTCGACGAGTGCACTCAAGACCCTGAGTTTACCGCGGGGCCGCGCGCGAGCCGCTACTTCGTGAAGGTGGCGGTCATGGTCTTGGGCATCAGCTCGACGAACGAGGTTCCCGGTGCCATCGGCATGACGCCTCCCTTCTTCGTCTTGAAGACCGTCATCGCCCCCGCGCTCGTGCGTTTCCAGGTTCCGGTGACCAACCGGCCGTTCCGCAGGACCCATGCCTTCCCCGAACCGGTCAACGTGACCTCGGGGGAATGGTTCCCCAGGATGTCCACGAGGTTGGACTGGGTCACCACGACCTGCTGGATGATGACGTTCGAGACCTGGATCGGGCCTCCGGCCTCGAGCATCATGGGCTTGCCGTCCAGCTGGCGAACCCACGTCTTAGAGGACGCGCTCCACTTCCACTCACCGCTCACGGTGGTGCTGAAGGGGATCGAGGCGGAGGACACCTTCCTGCTCGGATTGGGGACCTTGACTGCATAGGCGAACGCGGGCTTGGGCGCGGGCTGCTGGGAGGCTTGCTTGCCCGCACGGGTATAGAGCTTCGGCACGCTGACGAACAGGTTGTGCGGACTGACCCGGGGCGATCCGGCCCGCGTGAACGCGGCCGCGCCCGTCGTTTCGTCGTAGGCAAGCACCCCTGCCTTCCGCAGGGCGTTCACCACGGCGAGCTGTCCGCCGGAGTAGCCCAGGATCGGATGCTTGTCGAACGGCATCAGGATCTTTGGGTCGGTTGTTCGGGCGCTGCGAACGGGACCCACCTTGGGTGCATCTTTGCACTGATAGAGCGCCATGAATCGCGTGAGGCCGCCCTCGACGAGTTCCTCGTAGACGATATCGGCGTTCTGCAAGCCGACCAGGGGGTACGCGTCCGTGGTGTTCTCAACCTTGACCGCCGCCACGGGGCGATCGGGGACGGCCTTACCGCCCGCCGGTGCCACCCCGGTCAGCGGGCACGGAGGCGGTGGGGGCGGCGGCTCCGGCGAGGTCGAGATGCCTACGGCCCTCTTGATGATGGCCGGTGCGTGACCGCTTATCGCCCAGGCAGCCATCGCGCCGACGAACAGCACGGCCACGACCACGAGCGAGACGACCGTGCGTCCGCGACTGGTGAGAGACAAAGCGAGGGACCTCCTGAAGGTTGGGGAAGGGTCGACCCACGCACGGGTCGCCGCCTACGGATGGTAGAGGCGCCGGCGCGCCTCCTCAAACATCCCGCCCGAATTCGACGCCTTCTTCACATCTGCTGCAGGCGGGCGATCCGTTCCTGGATGGGGGGATGCGTTGAGAAGAGCTTCTCCATCGTGGAGGTCTTCCCGCTGCCCGGGATCCGTGAGGGTTGCTCCAGCCAGAGGTGGGCGGTCGCGTTGTTTGCCCCGCGCATGGCGTGGGGCGCATCACGGATCTTCTCGAGCGCGCTGATCAACCCCGGTGGGTACCGGGTGAGCATCGCGCCCTGCGCATCGGCCAGGTACTCGCGGTTCCGGGAGACGCTCAGCTTGATCAGCTGGCCCAGGATCGGCGCAAGCACCAGCAGGATGATCCCGCCGGCGAACAGGACCAGCTCGAGCGGCCCGCCCCCCGAGTCGTTGTCGTTCCCCCGGCCGCCACCGCCACCGAACCACCAGAACCGCATCACGAACTCTGACAGCAGGATCGCCGCTCCCACGAGCGTCGCCACTACCGTCCCCACCAGGATGTCGCGATCGAGCACGTGGGACATCTCATGGCCGATCACGCCTTCCAACTCGACGCGGTTCATGATGTCGAGCAACCCCTGCGTGACCGCGATCGAGGAATGCTCCGGATCGCGACCAGTCGCGAATGCGTTCGGCGCGCTCTCCGGGACGATGTAGACCCGCGGCTTGGGGACACCGGCCGCGATGGCGATGCCCTCAACCACGTTGTGGAGTCGTGGCTCCTGTTCCGCGGTGACCTCTTTGGCATGGGAGGCCGCCAGCACCATCCGGTCGCCGTAGAAGTAGGAGCTGAGCGACATCACGATGGCGATCGCGGTGGCAACCACCAGCCCGATCGGCCCGGTCCTGAACGCGACGTATCCGACGGCGTACCCGATGGCGCCCAGGAAGAGGACGGACACAACGACCAGGAGGATCGTCTTGCGTTTGTTCGCCGAGATCTGTTCGTACATGCGGGTCAGAACCTTGCCTGGACCGGCCCGCGAGCCGCGTCGTCGGCTTGGAAGAACTCCCGGGTCGTGAATCCGAACGTCCCAGCGAGGAGATTCGTCGGGAACTTCTGGATCTTCGTGTTCAGCTTCATGACCTGGTCGTTGTAGAACTGGCGGGCGTACGCGATCTTGGATTCGGTGCCGGTCAGCTCCTCCTGGAGGGCCAGGAAGTTCTCACTGGCCTTGAGCGCGGGGTAGTTCTCGGCTACGGCCAGCA